>JADLHE010000124.1 GCA_020848965.1 Saprospiraceae bacterium | reverse complement strand
TGCGCCGATGACCGTTGCGCCAGCCCTTGTATTGAAAGCGGCGGGGCCGTAGTCGGGCTTCCCTTCCGGCT
Organism: Saprospiraceae bacterium; assembly: GCA_020848965.1. GTDB lineage: Bacteria > Bacteroidota > Bacteroidia > Chitinophagales > Saprospiraceae > UBA6168. The sequence goes on along the minus strand of JADLHE010000124.1, from coordinate 29,238 downwards.
TTTTCAGCTTCTCCGGCAGTGCCTCGTACTCACCAGTCCGGATGGTGGCGAGGTTGCGGCGCTCTGGCGAGGTTGCAGCAGCTTCGTACATATATAAAGGTATGCCGAGGTCGGCACCAGCCCGCTCGGCGAGTTTGTGCGCCCATTGCGCCGTTTCTTCCATCGTGATATTGGCGATGGGGATGAGCGGGCAGACGTCGGTGGCGCCCATGCGGGGGTGCTCGCCCTTGTGCTTGCTCATGTCTATGACTTCCGCCGCTTTTTTGATGGCCAAATAAGCGGCCTGCACCACGGCTTCCGGTGCGCCCACGAAGGTGACGACCGTGCGATTGGTGGCCTTGCCGGGGTCAACGTCGAGGAGCTTGACGCCCTCCACAGTTTCTATCTCGTCAGTGATGAGTTTGATGATGCCCATGTCCCGGCCTTCGGAGAAATTGGGGACGCATTCGATTAATTGATTGCTCACGATTGTTGTAATTGTTTGATTGTTAAATGGTTAGGATGTTTTTGCCGATGACAAAGCCTTTAGCTTATCATAAAAATACTTGGCGCTGGGGCAGTTGGGGTGGGCGGCGGCTTCATAAAGGCGCTTTATTTTCATGCCCGCAAAGTTAGTTCATTCCCAGCTTTCCAAAATTGTGGAAAAATGCTCGATTCCTGCTCTTTTTCTAAAATTTCAAAAAATCGGAACCCGTATTTCGCTTTTTGGCATGGTTTTGGACTTTTGAAGTCGCAAGAAAAAACAAACTGAACAAACGATGCATTCGAACACTATTCGCAACACATCCTTCCAACCTTCCAACGTTTCCCCTGAATTTGCGGAATGGCTCGCCAATGAAAAAGACGATGCCGTGCGCCACCAGCGCCGAATTTTCAAGGCAACCTTGTTGCTGGCCGTGGCGATAGTGCTGTTCGTGCTGAAGGACAACTCCCAACTGATTGCCGGACTGCTCAACTTGGATGCATACGCCGCTAACTGACAATCTATTCAAATCAAGATAAGGATTACAAATTGCAAGGACCCCTTACTTGCGGTGGGGTCCAAAATTTTTTTTGGTAACAAATTTTCAAATTGCGAAACCTGTTCGGACTGACCGGACAGGTTTTTTTATTGCTTAAATGAGCAATATCACTCAACTTTTGCCTCGCCCTTGCGTATTTTTCCGCCTCTTATTCAAGATGTTGCTTTCTGGATTTTGTTAAGCAACCAATCTACCTTCAGTTATGACTACAACTGCGCAAGAAAAAAAGTCCGTTATCATCAAATTCGCCGGTGACTCCGGCGATGGGATGCAGCTCACGGGCGGCCTTTTTACCGACGACACTGCCATCACCGGCAGCGACCTCGCCACCTTCCCCGACTTCCCAGCCGAGATACGTGCCCCGATAGGCACGGTGGCGGGCGTCTCCGGGTTCCAACTACACTTCGGCAGCCAGCGCATCTTCACGCCCGGCGACCGCTTCGATGTGCTCGTGGCCATGAACGCCGCTGCGCTGAAAGTGAACCTAAAATCAGTGAAAAAAGGCGGCACGGTCATCGTCAGTGAAGACGGTTTTGACTCCAGAAACCTGCGCCTCGCCAATTATCCCGAGGAGCAAAACCCCTTGGAGGACAGCACATTGGAAGGTTACGAGGTACTGAAAATCCAAGTGACAAAGCTGACCCGTGAGTCCATTGGCGACTCGGCGCTCGGCACTAAGGAAAGGGACCGCTGCAAGAACATGTTCGTGCTGGGTTTCCTGCTTTGGCGCTATAGCCGCTCCTTGGATACCACCTTGAAATTTTTGAACGCCAAGTTCAAAAACAAGCCCGACATCCTCGACGCCAACGTGAAGGCATTGCAAGCGGGCTACAACTTCGCCGATACGGTCGAGTTTGCCAGCGACCGCTACACCGTTGCGCCAGCAGAACTGGAAAAAGGAAGTTACCGAAGCATCAACGGCAATGATGGCATTGCGCTTGGTCTTGTCGTGGCTTCGAAAAAACTGGGCTTGCCGCTGTTTTATGGCTCGTACCCCATCACGCCTGCGTCGAGTATTTTGCACGGGCTTTCCAAGCATAAAAATTTCGGGGTGCGCACCTTTCAGGCAGAAGACGAAATCGCCGCCATTGCCTCGGCCATTGGCGCTAGCTATGGTGGCAACCTCGGCGTGACGGGCACTTCCGGCCCCGGTCTTGCCCTCAAGGGCGAGGCATTGGGCCTGGCCGTCATGCTCGAAATGCCGCTCGTGGTCATTGACGTGCAGCGGGGTGGCCCCTCCACGGGTTTGCCCACGAAAACGGAGCAAAGCGACCTGCTGCAGGCCATGTACGGTCGAAATGGCGAGTGCCCTTTGCCCATCGTTTCATGCAGCCGCCCATCCGATTGCTTTGAAGCGGCGATGGAAGCATGCCGCATTGCGGTGCAACACATGACCCCGGTCGTGCTGCTCTCCGACGGTTATATCGCCAACGGCGCCGAGCCTTGGAAATATCCGAAGGCATCCGATATGCCCGAAATGAAGGTCGAATTTGCGCAGCAACAAGAAGGCGGCGGCCACTTCATGCCCTACCAGCGGGACGAAAAATTGGCCCGCCCTTGGGCGATACCCGGTACGCCCGGCCTGTTGCACCGCATCGGTGGCATCGAAAAGGAAGACGTGACGGGCAATATCAGCTATGACCCTGCCAACCACGAGCACATGGTGAAAACCCGTGAGCGTAAAGTGGAAATGATTGCGGATTATATCTCTGCGCAGAAAATTGAGTCCGGCCACGAAAGCGGCGATGTGCTGATTCTCGGTTGGGGTAGCACCTACGGTGTTTGCGAGTCGGTGACCCGCAGCCTGACGGAACAGGGCTTTGCCGTGGGCCATGCCCATCTACGATATATACGGCCTTTCCCCGCCAATTTGGCGGCGATGATGCAGGGCTTCAAAACCGTCGTGATTCCCGAAATCAACAACGGGCAGTTGGTGAAAATCATCCGGGACAAGTTCCTGCTGCCCGCCGTGCCGTTCAACAAGATTCAAGGCACGCCGATTGCGCACGAGGAGTTGTTTGATTTTGTTGTTAACCTTTTGAAATAAATCACTTTTTGTTGCTCGGCATAGCCGAGCAACAAAAAGCACTCTTTCTTTTTTGTTGGCTGCCAACGGCAGCCAACAAAAAAGCTAAATTTTAGCGATTATGGCCATCGAATCCAATCCAAACGGGATTCCCTACACACTGAAAGCCAAGGACTTTGCCACCGACCAAGACGTGCGGTGGTGCCCCGGCTGTGGCGATTATTCCATCCTGAAACAGGTGCAGACGACCCTCGCCGACCTCGGCAAGCTGCCGCATGAGACTGTCTTTGTGTCGGGCATCGGCTGTTCGTCCCGCTTCCCGTATTACATGGAAACTTACGGGATGCACAGTATCCATGGGCGTGCCCCGGCGTTTGCTTCGGGCTTGAAGATTGCGAACCCAAACCTCAGCGTGTGGGTCATCACGGGCGATGGCGATGCGCTGTCCATCGGTGGCAACCATTTCATGCACCTGTTGCGCCGCAATTTTGACCTGAACATCCTGTTGTTCAACAACCAGATTTATGGTTTGACCAAAGGCCAGTACTCGCCCACCTCGGAGGAGCACAAGAAGACGCCTTCGACGCCCTTCGGCTCGATTGATCACCCGGTGAACCCGATTGCGCTGGCGCTCGGTTGCGATGCCACTTTCGTGGCCCGCACGATGGACCGAGACCCTAAGCACATGAAGGACGTGTTGCAACAGGCCGATGCACACCAGGGCACTTCTTTCATCGAGGTCTATCAGAACTGCAATATCTTCAACGATGGGGCTTTCGAGGTTTTCACCGAAAAGGACTCCAAGCCCGATACGACGCTGATTTTGGAGCAGGGCCAGCCCCTTGTTTTTGGCAAAAACAATGAAAAGGGCGTCCGTCTGGACGGCTTTACGCCCAAAGTGGTTGACCTGAACAGCGATGGCTTTACGAAGGACGACCTCTGGGTGCATGACAATACCGACCAAGTGAAGGCGGGCATCTTGGCCCGTTTCTTCGACAACCCGGCAGCGGATGCAGGTGGGATGCCCCGGCCATTTGGCGTGTTTTACCAAACGGACAGGCCCAGCTACGAGGCGCAATTGCATGAGCAACTGAATGCGGTGCAGCAAAGCATGGGCGAGGGCGATTTGGACAAACTGATTGCGGGAGGTAGCACTTGGGAGATTGCTTGAAGCTTTTGAAGTTGTCACCGCTTCAAATTTCACGGGTCGGCGATAGGGCTTCATCCTATCGCCGACCTTTTTCATTGCTAGGCAAGCACTTTTCGGCTAAGCCAAAAAAGATGTTTCGTTTTTCTTTGCTCAACCTTTAGCTTCGCAATTTGTATTTAGTGCGTTCAAATTCACCAACAAAACAGCAAAGGACAGGAGACAAGCAAAACAGCAGGACAGGACACCCTTCGCCATTTTTCCTTTTCCCTTTTCCTTCTTGAATAAAAGATGAAAATCGGCATCGTCTGTTACCCCACATTTGGTGGCAGTGGCGTAGTGGCCACAGAACTCGGAATGGCCCTTGCAAAACGGGGTCACGAAGTGCATTTTATCACCTACAGGCGCCCTGCCCGGCTTTCGATTTTTCATGAAAACGTCTATTACCACGAGGTGACGGGCGAGGACTATCCGCTTTTCGAGTACCCGCCCTACGATACTGCCTTGGCCAGTAAGATGGTGGAGGTGGTGAAGTTCGAGCAGCTCGACCTCCTGCACGTCCATTATGCCATTCCCCATGCGGCGGTGGCCTATATGGCCAAGAAAATACTGCTACAAGATGGCCGCTACGTGCCCGTCATCACCACCCTGCACGGTACGGACATCACGCTCGTTGGCGACAACCCTGCCTTCAAGCCCGTCGTGGAGTTTTCCATCAATAAATCGGATGGCGTGACGGCGGTCTCCGATTTCCTTCGGGACGAAACCCTTCGGAAATTCAATATCACCACGGACATTGAGGTCATCCACAATTTTGTGGACTTCGAGCGTTTCCGCAAAATCAACAAAGACCATTTCAAGAAGGCGATAGCGCCCAATGGCGAGCGCATCATGACGCATACCTCCAATTTTCGGAAGGTGAAAAGGGTGGAGGATGTCATCCGGGTCTTTGAAAAAGTACACCGCAGCCTGCCCTGCAAGCTCCTGCTCATTGGCGACGGGCCGGAGCGCCGCCATATCGAAGACCTTTGCCGTCAAATCGGGCTTTGCGACGAAATCCGTTTCCTCGGCAAACAGGATGCCGTGGAAGAACTGCTCGCCATCTCCGACCTATTCTTCATTCCATCGCAAAGCGAAAGCTTCGGCCTTGCTGCCCTTGAAGCGATGGCCTGCGAGGTGCCCGTCATCTCTTCCAATGCGGGCGGCCTGCCGGAAGTGAATATCCACGGCGTCACTGGCTTCCTTAGCGATGTGGGCGATGTGGACGCCATGGCGCAGCACGCCATCACCATTCTCAGCGATGAGCATGTGCTGCAAACCTTCCGAAAAAACGCCTTGGAACAGGCCAAGCGGTTCGACCTTTCCATGATTTTACCACAATACGAGGCTTATTATGAGTCGGTGCTGGAGTCGGCGGTGAGGAAGGTGGTGGTGGATTGATTTAGTTGGGTTTGCAGTGCAGCATGACCCAACTCCAGTCTTTTAATTGTTTTTCTTCCACGATTTTGAAGCCATTGGCTTCAATGATTGCCCGCAGCGCCTCCAAGGACATGGCTTTGTCGCATTCTGGCTTTTTGTCCTGTAGCAGTGTCGGGTCGGTAATGTAGAGGTCGCCATCCGGCGAAAGCGAGGCTCGGATGGAAGCCAGCATTTCGGGTTGATGTGAAAAATGGTGGAACGAGTTGCGGATGATGATTTTGTCAATTTTCACGGCTTCGAGTTCCGTTGATTTGTTTTTACCCTCCACCATCAAATAGCGATTGCTGGCCCTAATGCTTTCGCAATGCTCGAATTTGGAAGCCGCATACTTCACTGCATTCCTGTCAACATCGTTCACGTAAACGGTCAAACTATCGAAGGCCAGCCCCAAAAGCAGGCAGAACGTCCCATCACCTGCCCCAAGCTCGGCTATCTTCATGCCGTCCCTTATTTTATAAAACGAGAGTTCCTCAAAAAGGCCCGTTTTTGAGTCAATCTGAAAAGGTGGGTTGGGCTTCAAGTAACCATGCCGTAGAAGATTCATCCAATCGTCGTTCTGTACGATGGCGAGCACCGTCTCTTCCGTCAACAAGTGCTGGAGCTTGAAATCGGGCAGGTGTTTATGGACGAGTTTGATGATGCTCTTTGGCGAATAGCCCAAAATATGATAAGCATGTGTGGCATTGGACATGAATTCCTCGACTTCTTCTTTGTCCTCCGCCTTCCAAATCTCTTCCAATCGGTAAACTTGCTTGAACCCCTCCGGGTTCCGGGCTATTAATTCGTTGCGGTAGTCGAGAATGCCCTTTATTATTCGGTTGTGGGCGGTGGTGTCGGGCTGGGCGAAGAGGAGGATAGGCAGAAAGGAATAGAGGAGGATGTTGGTGATACGATTCATATTGATGGAATTGGAGATGCAATTGGAATTGCCTCTATTATAATTTGAAAGGCAAAATTATTGTTTCAGGCTTAAATGCAAGGCTTTAAGGAAGGGCAGTATTTTTTTTCTCCCCAAACACATTGCAAAAATAAAATAGGCATGATTTTTTATATATGTCTATCAGAAACATACTTAGCCCACCAAGGGCAACACTTCGATTGAGAAAACGAACACCTTCACAACACTGCACAACGAATTTTTCTTTTCCAAAACAATCACATCATCGGTAATGATGAATGATAAATGTTGAACGCTTGTCCGCCAATGGCGGGATGAATCGAGCCATTTTGGGCTTTGTTTTCATCTAGTTTCTCCATTGCATTTCATCCAAAAAAAGCATTCAATCAGCTTCGGCGGTTGTCGCTTCGGTCATTGCAATCAATGGATTGCCGTCGGCTTAGCAGCCGACCGACTACCGTATGCCGTCCACCGTCCACCGTTTTATATATTTTGGAGCACGAACTGCTCATGAGAATCACTACACACAACTGAAAGGGAGCATTAGACATACTTGAGAAAACTTATTTTTTACCCTCAGTTTCCGCCCCCAGTTCTTGGGGGCGATGTAGTTCTCCAACCGCAGTTCAGCTTTTAGCAATAGACTGATTTTCAAGCATTTGCAGTAAAGACTTACGACTCTACGAGCCGTGAGGGTGGCGGGCTTTTGCCTTGCCGTACCGAGCGGTCAGGGAGCTTATAATCCAGATTCGTTAACAAATTTTAATTCACAATGAAACAGAACAAATCAGCCCGATTTGGGATGCTGTGGGCATACCTGTTCGTTCTACTCGCACACGTCACCTCCAGTGCCAATACCATTGCCTGTGAGGACAACCTCAACATTTCTCCCTCCACCGATTGCATGGCCCTGATTGACACAGGTTTGATTATCAAGCAGACCACTTGTCCGGGGCCTTTTTTGATTGTGGTAAAGGAAATGGGCGGCGACACCATCGCCTGGGACACCAGCCTCGTCTGGGTGGACCTCAGCAATTACTTCGACCAATACATTTCCCTCGAAGTGATTGACATCCCGACCGGGGTTCGTTGCCAAACGAACGCCTTTATCTACGATGGCCAGATTCCGATACTTACCTGCCCTAAAGACACGGTAGATTGCCACGAATCGCTGTTGCCAGCCAACTTGGCGCCGATTTCCATCACCGACAACTGCACGATTGACACCCTGTTCCACTTCGATGATACCATCGGGCCGCAGTGCAATTTCGTGCCCGCAGCCTTTATCGGCAGGCTGGACAGGACCTGGACGGTGATTGACGACTACGGCAATACCTCTACCTGCACGCAGCAGATTTTGGTGCGGCGACCCAATATTTCGATGGTGCAACTGCCGCCAACCAAAACCATTGATTGCGCAGCATCCACACTGCCAGCTACCACGGGCCAGCCGACCATCAACGGTGCGCCCATCGGCAACGACGGCCTCTGCAATTTTCATGTGACCTATACCGATGTGCAGACGCCGCCAACGTCTTGCGGAACCAGCACGATTTTGCGCAACTGGACGGTGAGCGACAATTGCATTATTACCGATGTGCTGACAGGCACTCAAGTGATTCAACTGAAGGATACAACGCCGCCGACCATCACTTGCACCGACTCGATTTTCTACCAGACCGACCCCGGCGTCTGCAATGCCGACATCGTGCTTGACCTCCCTACTGTGACCGATAATTGCAGCGACTACTACGTGACCGCCACCATTCCCGGTTATATGGTGATGAACGGTATGGTGCAGAACCTGCCCAAGGGCATGTACACCGTTACCTTCGTGGCGGGCGATAGCTGCAACAACGTATCGGCTGCTTGTACGAGCAAGCTCTTTGTCTTCGACAACGAAAGCCCAACCGCTATTTGCAAGGAACTGCCAGTGGTGGGCCTGCCAAGCAACGGCCCGGTGAACGTGCCTGCCAATGTCTTTGACCACGGCAGCTACGACAACTGCCCTGGTCCGCTCACCTTTACGGCAAGGCGGGGCATGAACGATCCATTTGCACCGACGGTGCAATTCACCTGCGCCGATGCGGGCCAAACCGTGATGGTTACAATGAAAGTGGCCAAGGCCAACAACCCGAACTCGTTCAACACTTGCATGGTGCAGGTTGTGGTACAAGACAAACTGCCTCCGGGCATCTCTTGCCCACCGAACCAGACCATCCAGTGCACGACCGATTACTCGAACCTGAACGTTTTTGGTACGCCTTATATCTACGACAACTGCAGCTTTACGCTGGTGTCTTCCAGTAATGTGGACATTGACAACTGCGGCGAAGGCATTATCACCCGTTCGTTCACGGCTACCGACCCAAGCGGCAATACGAACACTTGCGCTCAGACGATTACCGTGGTGAACAATTCGCCCTACAATGGCGTGGGCATCGTTTGGCCGAAGGATACCATGATTGTAAACTATTGTGGCGGCCCCGGCATCTTCGACCCCGAAGATTTGCCAGCTGGCTATGACCACCCGATAACGCCTAGCTCTGGCTGTGCCATGCTGGCAACGAGCTACAGCGACCAGTTCTTCGATATTTCATCGCCTGCCTGCTACAAACTGGTGCGCACTTGGAAGGTCATTGACTGGTGCCACTACACGCCGGGCGTGCCGAATATCGGCATCTGGACAAAACAGCAGGTCATAGCAGTGGTGGACACCAAAGCGCCTATCATTACTGCCTGCCCGACCAATACCGTGGCCAGCGTGGGCATAGACTGCGATTTGGCCATTGTTTCCGTTCCAGTGGTGACTGCTACCGATTGCAGCAACGAAATCACGATTACCAATAATTCGCCCTATGCCATCAGCGGCGAAAATGCCAGCGGATTTTACCCGCAGGGTATCTACAATATCAAGTTCAACGTGGAGGATGGTTGCGGCAACAAGACCTCGTGCAGCTTCACGGTGGAAGTGGTTGACCTGAAAAAGCCTACGCCATACTGTAATATGGGCATTGCCACAGAGCTACAGGTGATGGGCGGCCAAGTAATGGCAATGGTGCAGGCCGAGCAGTTCAACGATGGCAGCTACGACAATTGCAGTGCGCAATCGGATTTGTAATACAGCGTCCGCCTCGTTGGCGACCCAAACCCGCCGACGGCTGGCTTGACCTTCGATTGCGAAGACCGTGGAGAATTCCTCGTGGAGTTTTGGGTGACCGACGAAGTCGGCAACAGCGACTATTGCGTGACCAGCGTGTTCATTCAAGACAATATGGACCTCTGCGATTTTCTGGATGACACCCTTGTGGTCAGCGGCATCAACGTGGCGGGTGTGGTATCGTCCATGATGGGCGACGAAATGCCTTCCGTGGAGGTGGCAGCCGCCAATTCCTCGATGATGGACGAAACCGACGCCTCTGGCTATTTCCAATTGTCGGGCTTGCAGCAGGGCAGCAATTACAGCATTGCTCCGCAAAAAGACGATGGGCCGCTCAATGGCGTCACCACCTTCGACTTGGCGCTGATGACCGCCCATGTGCTTGGCTCCTTGCCACTCAATTCGCCTTACAAGCTCATCGCTGCCGACGTGAACCGAAGCGGGGCCGTTACAACGCTCGATATTTTGGAGGCCCGAAAGCTGATACTCCATATTTACGATGACTTCCCGAACAATACTTCTTGGCGCTTTGTGCCAAAGAGCTATGTGTTCCCGAACCCGGCCAATCCGTTTGCCACGCCGTTCCCAGAGGAACTGAACATCAGCAACATTGGCCAACCACAATTGAATGCCGACTTTGTGGGCATCAAGGTAGGGGACGTGAACGGTAACGCACAGCCCAACCTCATGGGCGATGAAACGGGCGAGCGCAGTGCTGGCCGCCTCACGCTCATCACCGACGACCGGGAACTGGCAGCGGGCGAGGAGGTCATTGTGCCAATAAAAGCGACAACCGCAAGCGACCTGCTTGCACTACAATTTACATTAGAATTTGAAACTGACGATCTGGAATTGCGGGGTTATGAAAAGGGCACACTGCCCAATTGGAGCGACGAAACCTTCGGTAAATCGCTGCTCCAAAAAGGCATCCTCACGGCAGCTTGGTTCCAAACGGAAGCCACTGCCCTCGGAAAAGACGAAGCCCTTTTCAGCCTCCGTTTTGTGGCCAAGCGGCCGGGCCGACTGAGCGATATGCTCTCGATGACCGCCCGCTACACCGATGCCCTTGCCTATTCGCCGGACGGCGAACCAAGGCAGCCAGTACTTGAGTTTTCAAACCAAGGAAATACCACCACGAGCGCTGGGTTCCAGTTGTACCAAAACCAACCGAACCCATTTGCGGAGCAAACGACCATCGGATTTATGCTGCCAGAGCGGGGCGAGGCCACGCTCACCATCCTCGATACGGATGGCAGGGTGGTGAAATCCCTCCACCGACAATTCGACAAGGGCTTCAACCAAGTGGTCATGGAGCGGTCGGAGTTTCAATCGAACGGGGTGCTCTATTACAAATTGGAGACCGCCTACGGCACAGCAGTAAGGAAAATGATTGTATTATAAGGAAACTGTTTCATGTTTAACAAAAAAGCTCCCAGTGGCAACGCTGGGGGCTTTTGTTTTTTTGGCCAATCGTTTTTGAGTTGGTCATGAAAATATTTTTAGGCTTGCCTAAAAATATTTTACCTTCGCATTAAAATCCTTACACAAAAATGGAAGTGCTTACCCAAGCAGAGGAGAACTACCTCAAGGCCATCTTCAAATTGACCGAAAGCGATGCTGTCAAAGCTGCTAGCACCAACGCCATTGCGGCAGCACTAGGCACGGCAGCGGCCTCGGTGACAGACATGCTGAAACGCTTGGCCGCCAAAAACCTCTTGCACTATGAAAAGCACAGGGGCGTGGCCCTGACGGAACGGGGGAACGAGTTGGCCACGAACCTCGTGCGCAGGCATCGGCTCTGGGAAACCTTTTTGGTGGAAAAGCTGGGCTTTGGCTGGGACGGCGTCCATGATATTGCGGAGCACCTAGAGCATGTGCAGTCGGAGGAACTGGTGGAGCGGCTGGACATTTTCTTGGGCCGCCCAAAATTCGACCCGCACGGCGACCCCATCCCCGATGCCAAAGGGCGAATGGCGAGCAGGAAGCAGGTGCAGCTTTCATCGCTGCTGCCCAATGAAAAAGCAGTGGTGGTGGGTGTTTTGGAGTCGCAGGCCGCTTTCTTGCAATACCTCAACCGGGTACAATTGACGCTGGGCACCAATTTGCTGGTGCAAGAGCGCTTTGAATACGATGGCTCCATGCGGGTGCTCATCAACGAAAGAGAAGAAATCACCATCTCACAGAAGGTTTGCGATAACCTCTTTGTGCAGAAGACCAAATGAGTGGGCAGCCTTCGGTTCAGACCGGGGCTGCTTTTTTGTTGACGGTGGACGGTGGGCGGTGGTTGGTTGACGGTTGACGGTTGACGGTTGTCGGTGGTTGGTGGTCGGCTTTTTGGGGGATGGTTTAATCATAAATGGCTTTGTATGAAAACAGCAATTAATTTGACCCTTGTTTTGCTTTGTTTCTCATCTTGTTTGCTGGCGCAAACGCCGACAAAAACCGTGGTGGCCACTGCTTCCATTTTTGCCGATATGGCGGAGAATATTGCTGGCGGGCACGTCACCGTTAAAACTATTGTGCCCGTGGGTGGCGACCCGCACATCTACGAACCTACACCTGCCGATGCCCGGCTGGTGGCTAGCGCCGACCTGATACTGAAGAACTCGCTCACCTTCGAGGGCTGGCTCGACGGACTTATTGCGAATGCAAACACCAAGGCCAAGGTCGTGACCATTACCGAGGGTATCGAAGCTATCCAGTCTGCCCACAAGAACTCCAGCGACCCCCATGCCTGGATGTCGGCGGCAAACGGCCTGATTTACATCGAAAATATCAAAAATGCCCTCGTGGACCTCGACCCCGCCCATCGGGAGGTGTATGAGTTCAACTATGGCGTGTACCGCAAGCAGTTGGAAGACCTGGACGCCTATATTGCGGAGCAAGTGAAGAAAATACCGGAGCAGCGGCGCATCCTCATCACCTCGCACGATGCTTTTGAATACTACGGCAAGCGCTATGGGCTGCGGCTTGAATCGGTGCTGGGCATTTCCACCGATGCCGAGGCGCAGACTTCGGACATGGTCAGGCTGGCCAATGTGATGAAGGAAAGCGGCGTCCCTGCCGTTTTCATCGAAACCACGGTGAACCCCAAGTTGCTTTCGCAAATTGCAAAGGACAATAAGGTGCGCATCGGTGGCAAGCTGTTTTCAGACTCCATCGGCCCGAAAGGCAGCGACGCACCTTCTTATTACGAGATGCTGAAATACAATACGGACACCATCGTAAAGGCGCTCTCGGCGGCGGATGGCACGAAAACCGAAGAGGAGCAAATTCAGCCCAAATCGGGCATTTTTACTTGGTCGCTTTTGGCCTTGTTGCTCATTGGCGGCTTCGTGTTCGTGGCGAAGAAAATGAACAAATAAGGGGATAGGGAGCGTGTCGGCATCTTTCTATTGAGAGCGGTTAAGTTTTCCTTAAAACGGCGGCGTTTTTGTGGAGCGGGAAAGCAAGATTGCCTCCTTCTGTTGCTTGCCCGGATATTTAACGTTTCCTGTAAAACAAAACTGGGCTTCGACATCGTTTAATCTGAAAATCATAGCACATGAAGTCCATTTCCACCCTTGCTAAGCTTGCTTTCTTGTTCTTGCTCGTCGCAGCCGCAGGCTGCAACAAAGACGACGATGCCCTCCCCACCGACCTTTCCCGTTTCTTCAGGATGAAAACCTTTGAAGTGGGCGTGGTGCCTTCCGAGCGCATGGTGCAGGTGCTGTTCCAAGTGACGGATTATGAGGGCAAGGGCGTTTCCAGCCTCCAAAAAGAGGATTTTATCGTCACCGAAAACAAAGGGAAGATTGACTCCGAGGCCGACCTCCGGGTGGGCATCAGTTCCATCCCGTTTGAGCTGAAAACGGTGCTGCTGCTCGACCTCACCCGCAGTGTGGAAGGCATGGTGCCGCAAATCAAGGCCGCTGCCCGCTCGCTCGTGGAGATGAAATTGCCGGAGCAGCAAATTGCCATTTTCACCTTCGATGCCGATACGCACGAAGTACAGCCTTTCTCAAAAAACAAGGCGGAACTGCTCGCCGCCATTGATGCCCTGCCCGAAACGGGCCTCGTGAACTCCACCAACCTCTACGGCGCCGTCATTGATGTGGCCAACCTTTGGGAAGATAATTACAGCATTGACGGCATCGTGGATGGCAGCCTTGTCGTCTTCACCGATGGCCGCCACAATGCCTCGCAGACCATCACCCTGCCCGATGCGCTGGATGCCCTTGGCAACCGCCGGGCATACGTGGCCGCCCTCGCCAGTCCCGACCTCGACGAAGCTGCGCTGAACAACCTTGCCAAAGTGCCTGAGCGTTATTTCAAGGCGGAAGACACGGCGGGCTTGGAGAAAATGTTCACCGATATTCAAGCCGAAATCCAGAGCCTGTCCAACAGCATTTATTTCCTGTACTACCAAAGCCCCATCTCTGACCCCACGCCCTTCCAAAATGAACTGACCATTGGCATCAAAGACAATGTGAACAATGGCAGTGACGGAAAACTCTTCGAATATTTCAACAGCGAAGGGTTTGGGAATTGATGCTAGATGCTGGATGCTATTGATACTGGATACTTGCAGGTGTCGGTATGCTCAATGGAGCTAGTTGCACCCAGCATCAAAATAATTTGCACCCATAGGGGTGATATGATGGATGCCTTGGGGCAAATTTTTTCCTGTTTGTGCGATAAAGTCTTTCCACCGAAGGTGGGAAAAGCATAAAGAATCATAAAAAATCAGCGTCCTTCAGCGTCAAAAAAACTATGTCAAATCCCTAATCCAGCATCCAGCATCTAGTATCCAGCATCAACAGCATCCAGTATCCCCAAAAACAACGACGGCCTGCCGGATGACTCCGACAGGCCGTTCTGCATTCCTCATTTGGCTGGTATATCCTTATTCGCCGCCGTCGGCTTTGGCGATGTCAATCGTGTAATTGCCACAGGCTATGCCTTGCGTATTGCCCATTTCTGAATCAAACCGGAAGTGGATGCCGCCGTAAATGCGGGATTCACCGGCCTCTTTCGCCCAACGGTCAAACTTTGCGGTTCCCTCTGGGAAAAAATGCCCCAGCACGGTGGCGCCTGCTGCCGAGAAAGTGGAGTGGCCGGAGGTATAGGCCGGGAAGTTTGGTGTGCCAAGTATCGTCTTGAAGCCCGCAATCGCTTGGATTGGCCTTGCATAGTGGTAGTAATACTTCGTATCCCAGCAGCTAATACCAGCGTCCATGATGGCCATGTTCATATAAGCCAAGACACGGGCGGCCCTGATTGGGCTGAGTTTGTGGCTCACGATTTCGTCGCAAGCAAAGCGGTTCCAGTGGCCCGGTGGTGTGTAAGTGCTGGGGCCGTCTGCCCAGAAATTTGCGATTTTCCGCTGCTCTTCGTTTAGCCCTGAGCTAATCTTCTTCAATTCCTCGGCAGCCACCAGAAACTCCGCAGAGCCGGGTGCTGGTGGCACGGGTGGCCGCACAGCCTCCACGCTAGGGATGCACCATGTTTTTACTCTTCCGAAAAAAGGCGTGATGCCTACAGGTCTAGCCGGGGATTCGAGGTTGTCCCATTGCCAGCCCCATTTTGCCTTGGCAGCAACCCGAAGCGAGTCGGAGATGGGTTTGGGTGTTTGAGCGGCCTTCATGCCATCTGAACCTGCACGGGCAAGGAACTTCCCAGCAACACCACGGCCCAATGAATCGCCCCAAACGATGTCGCTCTCCGTGCTGACGCCAGCCCATTGCAAACTGTTGAGGTGCTCGGTGGCTAACTCTTCAATATAAGCCTTTTCCAAGGGGAACATGGCTGAAAGGATGCGCTTCGAAACAGCGGCTACCACTGCGCCATCCGAAGGGTAGCCCGGCAGGTCGTTCTGTGGCAGGTGCGTGCTGATGCTGGTGTCCGTTTTATAGGCAGCAGGGCGGTTGTACTCGTATTTATAGTGCCATGCGGCAATGAGTGCATCAAACTGAGCGGTGCCCCAATAGGCAAACATACGGCAAGCGTAGGGTGGGTGTGCGAACGGGAAATTCGGAATATTGCTAGGATTGGCGGCGTCTGGCGCACCGTAAGTGCCGTCGGTTTTTGGAGGAGGTGGCAGGTTGTATTTTGCCGCAAGTTCCCTTGCGACTTCGTTCCAACGCACGAGGCCATCCCCTGACCAGTAGGCTACGGCTTTCTTTTGGTCATCGTTCAGGTTGGCGGATGCAGCTTTCAGGTCGGCCAATTCGGTTTGGTAGGTTGCCGAGCTTGCAGCCTCCGGGGCCGGAATGCCGATAACCGTTGCGCTGTCCAGCAAAATGGGCTTCCAATTGCCACCGTCTTCATCCAAGCTCGCATAGGTGTAGGCCGTGAATTCTAGGTTTGTTGGCAGGTCTTTTTCGCAGGCTTGGAAAATGGCCAGCGCCACGAACGCCAATAATACAAGGAAATATATTTTTTTCATCAAATTTTAGATTTGTAGTGATGAGTCTTCTGTGAAGGCTCGGTTTTATTGTTTCGCATTGTTTTTGTTCCCAAAAACGCCAAATTGATAGGTCAACCCACCCATAAAGGCGGTTGATTGCCCCATGTTGCGGCCCGTCAGCACATGGGTGCCGCCAGCAATCACGCTGAGCACATGCCCATTGCTGAAGGGGATATAATACTGAAGGTTGAAGTTGGCCCTCGTCATGTCCATATTGTTAGATGGGAAAGGCATGTCGTGGAGCCGGATGTCGGCACCGCCGAGCGTGTTCATGCCTTCATAGGTTGCCTCAACTTTTAGGTTATTCTTGAGCAATAGTGCTCCCAAGGTAGCGCCAAAGCTGCTGACATTGGGCATGTCCACTTTGTTGCTGTAAACCCCACCGGAACCGGGGATGTAGTAGTAGTCCCGCTCGATGGTGGTGTTGCTGCGAACGTGGTAGGCAGCGTTGGCACGAACATAAAGCCCCATGTCGAATTCATAGATGGCGATGCCACGTCCAGAGGCCTCTACAACGCCAAGGCCAAGGCTGAACGGCAGGTAGTCCACTGCATAATTGGAAGCGGGACCAGTGAGGCCGAGCACGGGGTAAAAACCAAGTGTGCCGGGGCCTAGCTTGAAGTCAATGGCACGGGCCTTGAGCCAAACGCCCCAATCTTGAATACCTTGTACGCCCTGCATTTGGCCAGCACTGGCCGAAGTTTTCATCCAAGGCAGGCTGCCGAGTACGTTAATACGGTCGGTGATGCCCAACGAGAACATACCGGTTACGGACTGGCGGGTCAGTGTGCCAATATTGCCATTGCTGCGCTTGTAGGTGCCTTCCCAATACTTGTCCCAGCTATCGTGGCCATAAATGGCGGCGACGCACAGCTGTCCTTTTTCCATCATGATTGCGTCGGTGGGGGTTTGGGAAATGGCGGTTTTTGGCTTAGCCAACATAAACAGCACCCCACAGACAATAAGTGCTTTGATTGAAAAATCCTTCATTTTAAAATGCTATTGAAAGTTGGAAAAATCAAGGGGCAATAAGCCCCTTGAAGGGTTTTACAGTGTATTTCTTGAAAATCAGTGCTCAACTGCGGCTCCTATTTCTGTTGTGAAAATTAATGTTTCGGAGCTTGAACATCCTTGAACTTGCCCTCCACGGGCGGCATCATATCGTGTTTGCCGCCAAAGCGATAAGCCATGCTCACCGAGATGAGGTAGTTGGCGAATGCTGCATCGCCGTGCGTGTCGGTGCCTGTTGCGGCGGTAATGGCCTTGTCGCTCACGCTCTTAGTGCGGTTGCGGTACATGGCAATTGGTACGTTCAGGGATAGATTAAGATTCTCGTGCGACCAAGAAAGCCCCGGCTCCACTGAAATCACATAGCCAGGGCGACGATAGCCGCCTTTCCCTCCAATAAGGTCTTCCGAGGCCACGCCTTCTACCCGGCCACCCAAATTCATGGCCAAGCCGTGCATAGGTGCCAATGCATAACCCACGCCTACTCTTGCCGCAAACTGGTCTGGCACTGAAAAATAGTTTACGATGCTTTTGGGATACTCGTCCGTCACCGTTTGGCGGGCAACGCCGTTGTGCTCTTGTGGCGTGAACATATAGAAGCCGCTGAAATAGATATTGGCACGCTGAGCAAAGGAAAAATAGCCTTGTGTTTCAAAAGAAAAACCCCATCCGCCATCGCCAAGTTGGATGGATTGGTCCACGTACTTGGTAATGACAGTGTCCTGTCCAGTGGCGGTTAGTTTGTGGAAGCCGTCTTTTACTTCTTCGTTTCCAGTAGGTGCTTTCACGCCCACGCCAATGGCGATATTACCTTTTCCAGCTTTGCTGGGGTCTATCAGCCAGTAGGAGCCCGTCAAACGCAAGTCGCCGATGCCCCTAGAGCCAGTATGGAAGCGGGTATGCGACCAGCCAAGCGGGTTCTGGGTTGGGTCGGCCTTGGGGTTGCCATAATGCTCGTACAAAGACGAGCGGTCATAGAAATTGATGGGCAGTGTGGCCAGAATAGACAGGCGGTTCGAAACAGCGAAGGCAATACCCAAATCAACGGAATGTACTTTGTTGATGACCTCCGTGTTGTTTTCCACTCGTTCTGCTTCCTCATGGTCGCCCCTGAAGTGACGGAACGACTTGAAATAACGATAATTGGTGATAAATTGGAAGTCGCCTTTACCTAGGAATGCATTGTTGTTGCCGCCGATGGTCGTGCCTGCGCAGCCCATGTTTCTAATGGCCACACATCCTTGGGCGGTTAGTTTTCCTTTCAGGGACATCAAAATTGCGCAGAGCGCTATGGTGGTAAATAATTTAAATTTCATTGTTGATAAACAGGTTGTTCCGCACAGTGATTGACGCATCACTTGATAGCGAAGTTGAAAAATGATTGCCCCAGCAATGCAATTGCCGAAGGCGATTTAGAACAGATTTTTAGAAATGCTTTATCAACAATGGAAGTCGGGCGGAGGCGAGGTAGGTGTGGTGCTCATGCGCCCGTTCAAGGTGCTCAGGCTGAAATTCGAGTCAGGTTGGCTTTTCTTTTGGGCGTACAAATGGCTGGTTGGTTCAAAGAAAAATGCGCCGAAAAGGAACTTTGCCAAAGCCATTGAATTGGCATCGTCCGTTTGATTCGCTGGATTTGGCCCTGCCACCTGCTCCCAAGTGACTGAGCGAGGGCCGAAATCTATCATATAGGCAACAGTGCCCGTGCTGTCCTTTTTTTCGTATGCAAAATAGTTGCCATAATCCAAGCCCCATTTATGGCGCTGCCCCTGTGGCAAGATTTCCACATAGGCTTCGAGGCCCGTTTCTTCGTAAATTTCTTCGGAAATTGTGCGCTCAGGTTGGTCCATCACCCGCTCTTCTTCCACGAAATAGCTTATTTCATAGCATAAATGCCCTCCAACCCACTGAACAGTGGTGATTAATAGCAATAGCCATGCGTAGCATTTCTTCATGCGATGAGGGACTTTTATCACACAAAATTGAACGCCTTTTGATTCATAAAAACCATTTGCCTTCATTTTTAAGTAATTTCTAATTTTGGCCAAACAACTGAGAAACGAAATACCTAATCATGCTACAATTCCTTGGTCGCCTCCACATCCTTGTTTTGCACCTTCCCATCGGCATATTGGCCGTTGCTTTTCTACTCGAAATTGCCGCAAGGCGCTCCACCCCAAACCTGCGGGAAGCCGTGGGCTTGGCGCTGTTTTGGGGCATGGTGAGCGCCGTTTTAGCCGCAGCATTTGGCTATTTGCTTTCGTTGGAAGGTGCTTACGATGAGTCCTTGCTCAATTGGCACCGCTGGTTGGGCTTTGCCACGGCTGGGCTTTCCGTCGTGCTCTATTATTTGCATCGGAAAAATGCGGAGCAAAAAGCGAACCTGCCGCTTTTCGTGCTGACCCTGCTGGCGCTCGTCGGCACAGGCCACTATGGCGGCTCCCTCACGCATGGCGAGGGTTTTATCATGGGCGGTGAAACGGCTGCCGCTGCTGCCCCGCTTGTGTTGGCCGTCAGCGACGATACGCAGGTCTTCAACGGCCTCGTGCTGCCCGTGCTCAAGGACAAATGCGGCAATTGCCACAACCCCAACAAGCGCAAAGGCGACCTGGCCGTGCTCACCAAGGAGGACCTGCTGAAAGGCGGCGAAAACGGCCCCGCCATCTCGCCCAGCAAGCCGGACAGCAGCCTGTTGCTCAAGCATATCCACCTGCCCCTCACCGACGACGACCACATGCCGCCCAAAGGCAAAAAGCAGCTCACCGAACCCGAAAAGCAATTGCTGGATTGGTGGTTGAAAGCTGGCGCTCCTTTCGATAAAACCGTGGCCGCAGCCGCCATGCCCGAAGCCCTGCGCAATGCGCTGAAGGCAACGGCGCAGACCGCTTCCAGCCCCCTCGATGGCCTAAAATTGGAACCCATAGGTGAGGACAAACTCAAGCAATTGCGCAGCGAAGGCGTCGCTGTTTTTCCCTTGGCCACGGGCAGCCCCTTCCTCCAAGCCTTGTTGCAGGGCAAAAAAGACCTCAGCGCTGCGCTACTGAAAAAACTCCAGCCCATCGCCAAGAACATCGTGCAGTTGAACCTCAGCGCCTCCAATGTGGATGACGCCATGCTCGCCGCTGCCGTGAAGGACATGCCGCACCTCAACCGCCTCTACTTGGAGCAGACGGCCATCACCGACAAGGGCCTCGCCGCCCTTTCCGGCCTTCAGTACCTCGAATACCTCAACCTCTACCAAACCAAAGTGACCGATGCCGGCCTGACGCACCTGCAAAAATTGCCCAAACTGCATTCCCTTTACCTCTGGCAAACGGGCGTGACACCCGATGGCGTGGCCAAGTTTGCTTCGCAAAAACCGGGCATCAAGCTGGACAAGGGCGTTGAGAACGACTCCCTTTTTGGCGAAGTGGCCCTGAAAGCGCCCATGATTAAGGCCAGTAAAGAGCTGTTCACCGATACGCTGCACGTGGCCATTGAGGCGGGTTTTGCGAAGACAAAAATCCATTACACCACCGATGGAAAAGAGCCGGACAGCACCAGTGCAGTGTACAAGGAGCCGCTGATTCTATCCGCTTCCACGGAAGTGAAGGCCATTGCCTACCTCGAAGGTTGGACGACCAGTCCCGCTGCCATGAGAAGCTTTGTAAAAGTGCGCCACCAGCCCGTGAGCATTGCCTTGGCCACGCCACCCGATGAGCGTTACAAAGGGGAGGGCAACAAGACCTTGATTGATTTTCAGCGGGGCGGCGAATCTTTCAGGAGCGGCAAATGGTTCGGCTGGCAAGGCTTCAACTGTGTGGCCACGCTCGACCTTGGCGAGGCAAAGGACGTTTCAAAAGTGACGGTCGGTGCCTTCGAGGACACGGGTGGCTGGATTTTCTTCCCAAAAGGCATCCGGGTTTCTACTTCTGCCGACGGCAAAAACTTCAAAAAAGTAAAAGAAGGCAGCTACCCCGTTGCTACTGGCCCCACCAAGCCCGGTGCGAAACTTTTCTTTCAGGACTTCGCTTCTACGAAGGCCCGTTACCTAAAGGTGGAGGTGCTGAGCCAGCTGAAAAACCCGAGTTGGCATCCCAATAAGGGCGAAAAATGCTGGGTATTCGTGGATGAAATTTTGGTGGAGTAGGGCAGTCGGCGCCTATTGTATTTGCAAATGCCCAAACCGTTTGGGGCGATGGAAAGCGGGTGCTTTGCCGCTCAAGGTTGAGTTCCAGCACAGGAACTCGCAATCCGCTTCGCTGCATGCCCAATCGAGGTTCAGGTGCGATTTTGTGGAAACAATGCGGTAGAAATTCACCCGATAATTGGCCTGCTTGCCACCCGGTATCAATGCCCAAGGAATGCTGAACCGGCCGCTCCATTCCTTGTCGCCCTTCATTGCTTGGTGCAGTATGCCGCTCGATTCGTAAGCTACCATTTTCCCATCAATAGCGCCCTCGCCCAGTCCCGGATTGGCTATATGGCCTATCCAAACGGCATTGTTTGGGTTTATTTCAAATTCCAAATAATGCGCTGGGTCGGCCTCGCCCGCTGCGATAAAAAGCTCGAAAACTTCTTGGTTATAAAGCGGCTCATTATGCTGGGTCATGTAATTTTCATGGACAAACTGATTGCTTTCGCATTTAAAGTCCACGTGCAGCCCCGCTTCATCGGCCATTAATTGGACGTAGGTAGGATAATCGGTTAAACTGCCATCCGTGGAGCGGGAAAACAAGGAAACAGGCAGCTCGGCCCATTTACCCTGCTGCAATTGAATAATAGGTAAATCATGCGTGGATTTGGCCATAAATAAAAATATAGCGAATAAACTTGGCGGCATAAAACCTGATTTTTGAGGCTTTTATTTTAAATATTTTGCCCCAAGCAAGCCTCAATAAAACTGTGCAAATTACCCATTTGGCTTCGGCCCGCTTTCTGGCCAAAATAGGCCACCAAATAAATGGTCAGGAACAATAAGCCCAAGGGCAGCAACCACCAAAATATAGTAAGCGGTTTATTCAACGAATACATGGAAAGCCCAAAGAAGATGACGCCCAGCATCAGGCCGCCGATGACGGTGTAGAAAAACACGAACATCGTCCAAGCCATGGGCGCCGGGGAATAAAGCCCCCGCACCAAACTGCCGTGGTCGGCCTCTTCGATGGTGATGGTCAGGTGCGGTGACCAGAAATGGCGCTCCCGCTCCGGCACGGTAAGGAGGGCATACTTGACCGCCGTCACCCCTTGACATTGATTTTTGGAAGTTTCCAGCCGTGCCTTGATGCAGGCAACAAGGGCATCTGGCCTTACGGCGGACTCCACCTGAAACCTTGGCCGAATACTATAGGAAGGGATATGCTCTTCTGCTGACATGACAATTGGATTTAGTTGGTATTGCGTTGGACTTCGCCCGAAATGTCGGCATTTCGTTTGGAGTTTTCATGGGTTTTGGAAACTTTTTTATTCTAAAAACAAAGTGAGCAGTGAGTGCTTGAGGCGTCGCCTCAACACCCTACCTTCACCGCTTAAAATTTTCGCTACATGAAATTCAACCTGACAGTCCTAATCCTCCTTTCCACCCTGACCCTCTTCGCCCAAAACCCACCTAACGGTCGGCAGGGAAAAAAAGCCCCCAAGGCGCAAGCCCCCGCCAAAACCGAAAGCAAAAAATGGGACGTCAACAATCCCCCCGGCCCGTGGAACTGGAAGGACGTCAACTTCACCACCGACGAAGGCACCTGGCTCAACCTAGACGTCAGCCCGGACGGGAAAAGCATCGTTTTTGACATGCTCGGCGACATCTACACCTTGGCTATTCCCCCTTTAGGGGGTCAGGGGGTGGGCAAAGCGACGGCACTTCGCACGGGCATCGCCTGGGAAGTACAGCCCCGGTTTTCGCCGGATGGCAAGCAAATCCTCTTCACCTCCGATGCGGGCGGCGGCGACAATATCTGGATGATGAAGGCCGATGGAACGGACGCCAAGCAAATCACTAAAGAGGATTTCCGGCTGCTGAACAACGCCACTTGGATGCCCGATGGCGAGTATTTCATCGCCCGCAAGCACTTCACCTCTGGCCGCTCGCTGGGCGCTGGCGAGATGTGGATGTACCACAAAACGGGCGGCGAGGGCCTCCAACTCACCGAGCGCAAGAACGACCAGCAAGACGTGAACGAGCCGACCGTCAGCCCCGATGGACGCTATGTTTATTTCAGCGAAGACCAGTACCCCGGCGGCTATTTCCAGTACAACAAAGACCCGAACAACCAGATTTACGGCATCCGCCGTTACGATAGGCAGGAGGGGAAACTGGAGGACATCATCAGCGGCCCCGGCGGTGCCTGCCGCCCGCAAATCTCGAACGACGGCACCAAGCTCGCCTTCATCCGGCGGGTGCGCACCAAGACCACGCTCTGGGTACATGACCTGAAAACGGGCGAGGAATTCCCCCTCTTCGACCAACTGAGCAAGGACCAACAGGAAGCTTGGGCTATCTTCGGCACCTACCCCGGTTTCGACTGGATGCCCACCGACAATGAAATCGTGATTTATGGCTTGGGGAAAATATGGCGAGTGCCCGTCATGCTCGGTGCAGAAAAACCTGCGAAGGCCGTGGAAATCCCCTTCTCCGTGGACGTGAAAATGAAAGTGGCGGAGACGGTGAGGCCGAAGCAAAAGGCGTTTGAGGAAAACATGGATGTGAAAGTGATGAGGAATGTGGTGACTTCGCCCGATGGAGAATTATTAACCTATAATGCAATTGGGAAAATATGGCTTAAAGGAATTCCAGATGGGAAAGCCGAGCCAATGATTAAGTCAATTGATGGAAAAGGTATTAAAGGGTTTCAATTTGAACCTTCATTTAACCCAAAAGAAGATTTGGAAATGGTGTTTGTATCTTGGGATGATGAAGAAATGGGAGCAATCTGGAAAGTCAATTATGAAATTGGAGCAGAATTTCCTGAAAAAAAGCCAATTCGCCTCACCAAATCCCCCGGCATCTACCGCACCCCCTCCTTTTCCCCCGACGGCAAGTGGATTGTCTTCGTAAAAGAGGGCGGCAACGAGCACCAAGGCTTTGCCCATTGCAAAGAGCCGGGCATTTATCTCATCCCATCCGATGGCAGTGCCGAGCCGAAGCTCGTGACCCCGCAGGGCGAGTACCCGCAGTTCAGCGCCGATGGCAAGCGCATTTTTTACCAAAAAGGCGGCTACCTCTTCGGCAGCCTCGTGAAGAGCGTGGAGAGCGTGGACCTGAACGGCCAAAACAAGCAGGAGCATTTCGATGGGAAGTACAGCCACCGCTACGTCATCAGCCCCGACAACAAATGGGTGGCCTGGTCGGAACTGTTCAAGGTCTATGTCGCCCCATTTCCCAAAACCGGGAAAAAAGTGGGCCTCACCAGCGGCACCAAGGCCGTGCCCGTGGCGCAAGTGGCTAAGGACGCCGGCATCAATATCCACTGGAGCGCCGACAGCAAGACCCTGCACTGGACGCTCGGCAACGAGTATTTCAGCGACGAACTCACCGAGCGTTTCAAGTTCCTCGAAGGCAGCCGGGACAGCCTGCCGCCGATGGATACCGCTGGCATCAAAATAAACCTCACCCTGCCCGCCGACAAGCCGAGCGGGGTCATCGCCTTCACCAATGCCCGCATCATCACGATGGAGGGCGACCAAGTGATTGAGAAGGGCACGGTGGTGGTGGAGGGCAATATCATCAAGGCCGTCAGCCCGGACTTTGTGGTGCCGAGAGGGGCGAAGGAAATAGACTGCACGGGCAAGACCATCATGCCCGGCATCATTGACGCCCATGCGCACAGCGGCAATTTCCGCTACGGCCTCAGCCCGCAAAAGCAGTGGGAATACTACGCCAATCTCGCCTACGGCGTCACCACCTCGCACGACCCCAGCGCCAACACGGAGATGGTTTTTGCGCAGAGTGAACTCATCAAATCGGGCAATATGGTAGGGCCGAGGCTGTTCAGCACGGGCACCATCCTCTACGGTGCGGACGGCGATTTCAAGGCCGTCATCAACTCCCTCGACGATGCCCGCAGCGCCCTGCGCCGCACGAAGGCCTTCGGCGCTTTTTCGGTAAAAAGCTACAACCAACCACGCCGGGAGCAGCGCCAGCAGGTCATCGCCGCCGCCCGTGAACTGGGCATACAGGTGGTGCCGGAGGGCGGCAGCACGTTTTACCACAACCTCAGCGAAGTGGTGGACGGCCACACGACGGTGGAGCACAACATCCCCGTGGCACCGTTGTACAAGGACGTGACCACGCTCTGGGCCGCCACCCGCACGCACAACACCCCGACGCTCATCGTCAGCTACGGCAGCCTCAATGGCGAGAACTATTGGTACCAAAAAACGAATGTTTGGGAAAAAGAGCGCCTACTCGCCTTCACGCCCCGTGCCGTGGTGGACAGCCGCAGCCGCCACCGCACCATGGCTCCCGACGAGGAGTACACCAACGGCCATATCCTCGTCTCCCAAAGCCTGAAAAAACTGGCGGACGCTGGCGTGAAAATCAACCTCGGTGCCCACGGGCAATTGCAGGGCCTCGGTGCCCACTGGGAACTCTGGATGCTGCAACAAGGCGGCATGTCGAACCTCGAAGCACTGAAATGTGCTACCATCAACGGTGCGATTTCCCTCGGGATGGACGAGCAATTGGGTTCGATTAAAGTGGGTAAATTGGCTGACTTAATTGTGCTGGATAAAAACCCACTGGAGAATATCCAGAACAGCGAGTTCGTGAAATACACAATGGTGAATGGTCGCCTCTATGACTCAGCGACGATGAACGAGATTGGGAATTATGATAGGAAGCGGACGAAGTTTTATTTTGAGATGCCGGGGAGCGGGAATGGGTTTGAGTATTTTAGGGAGACTAATTCGTTTATGAGGCCTACTTGTTGCCAGATGGATTGAGATTGCAGATATTAGTTAATTTTGCCTCAAAGCAGTAAGCCGTTTCAAAATGAAAATAGAAAAGCTTAAAATTAAGAATTTCAAAAACTTCAAAGAAAAGGTCTTTGAGTTCAATGAGCAATTCACGGTGCTGATTGGAGAGAATGGGAGTGGGAAAACCTCCTCTCTTGATGCCTTAGCCGTTGCGGCCGGGGCTTTTTTAGAAGGTATTGATGGAGTGTCAAAACGCTTTATAGACAAAGATGAGGTACGTCGAGAAAGCTTTGGTCGGCAATCATTCGAGTTTCAAATTCCAGTTGAAATTGAGGCATGGGGCGTAGTTTCAGACAAAAACCATCATTGGGTTCGTACAAAAAAATCTGTTGACGGAAGAACGAGGGGGAACACGAAAGGGATAAAAAATCTCGCTGCCAGATACCAAGAACTCGTGAGGAGTGGTGATAAGTCTCAAGTATTACCTGTATTTGTTTATCACGGGACGGGGCGTCTTTGGGCCGAACATAAATCTAAAGTCGAATTCAAATCAGTTGGTTCGAGGTTAGATGGTTATATAGATTGCCTTTCTCCAAAATCTTCCTCCAAGCAATTTCTTAGTTGGTACAAAACTTATTTTGACTCAAAACAAAAATTTGCACAAGAAGAAGATAAGTCAGCAATTCTGGCATTTAATAATGCCATAACAGCCTTGGTCAAAGAGTGGCAAGAAATAGCATTTGATTTTGTGGAAAACGATTTGGTTGGCACCTATAAGTCTCAAGATGGGACTTTACGTTTTTTGCCGTACCGCATGTTGAGTGATGGCTATAGGAATGTAATAGGCATGGCTGCCGATATTGCTTATCGTTGCATCAAATTAAATCCACACTTGGGCATTAATGCTGTTACGGATACTCCGGGCATTGTATTAATTGATGAGTTAGACCTCCACCTACACCCTAATTGGCAAAAAAATATAGTAGCTGATTTAAAGCGGGTTTTCCCAGCTATACAATTTGTAGCCACAACCCACTCGCTTTTCATTGTACAGTCCCTGAAAGCTTCTGAGCTAATAAGTCTAGATGAGGATACTCCTTTTCAAGAAGACCCATTCCGTGAAGGTATTGAGGATGTGGCTGAAAATTTCATGAACGTTGAAGATGTTGAAAGGAGCAATGAATTTCTTGAAAGGGAAAGTGTAGCAGCCGAGTATTTCGACCTCATAGCAAAAGGTCAAAGCGAGGCTACAAACGGAAAAGTCAAGGAACTGAAAGAACGACTTGATGAATTAGAGCTGAGATTTAGCGACGACCCAGCGTATGTTGCATTGATGAAAGCAGAGCGGGCATCACAACCTAAAAAAATATGAGACCAATTGAGAAACTTAAACCGGGTGATAAGCTTCCAAGTGGAAAAGTAATATCAAAAACATACAACCCGCATGGCAAAGCCAAAGATGTCCTAATTGATAATATAGGAAAGTATTGCTCTTTTTGCGAAGTACCTGTTCCTCCAAAATCCTCATTGGAGGTGGAACACATCAAGTTTAAAGATGGCTACCCAAACTTAAAATTCTATTGGGGCAACTTTCTTTTAGGCTGCAAGAATTGCAACCCAATAAAAGGAACAAAGAAGTTCAACCTTGACAAAATCCATTTACCTCATTGCAATAATACTTTCCTATCTTTTGAAATAAGAGACGATGGATTTATTCAAGTCAATCCAGCACTTGATGATGATGAAAAATCGAAGGCCGAAAAATTAAGTTGGTTGATAGGTATTGAGCGCCGCCCAGGCTATCCTGACTATTCTCGCAAGGACGACCGCTGGTCTAACCGTAGAGAGGCATGGAAACTGGCAAAAAGGTATTTGAGCAAGTACGATGCTGGAATTATTAGCATTGAATACATCACCGATTTGGCCAAAGCAAATGGCTTTTTCACAGTCTGGATGACCGTCTTTTCTGCGCATCCCGAAGTTCGTCAAGCCTTGATTGATGCCTTTCCTGGAACTGCAAAAAGCTGTTTTGAACTCCTGACAACAGTGCCATTGAAGCGGAATGGAGATAAAATATAGGAGTGCTCCGCTACGGGCTTAGAAATCCCTCCTTCGTCGGGCTTGCCAATCCCTACGCTCATGATTGTCTCCTTTCCACCCAACCCGTATTATGAAGCAAAAACCTGACATGAAACACCTGCTTGTCCTTTTCACTTTCCTCAGCCTGACCGCACGAGCGCAAAACCTGCTCATGGACGGTGGTTTTGAAGACTGCAACCCCGATTTCAACTGCGACTGGAAGGTCATCGCTGGCACACCAGATTTTTTCGGGAATGGGTTTGATACGTTGTACAACAAGTACATGATAAATGACGGAAACAAGGCACATTCCGGCAATTGCTATTTGGGCTGCTTGATGGGATACAAGAGCGAGTTCATCATGGGCAAATTGTGGGACAGATTGGAGGCAGGCAAGGAGTATTATATCGAAATGTACGTGCAGAAATCCTCCCATGCCGACCAGCATGGCATCTTGCGGGAGATAAGTGTTCAATTTGCCAAAGCCATCCCTGATTTTTCACCTAAATGGCGCACCATAAACGAACAGTTTATTCCCTTGAAAAGCCAATCACAATGGCTAAATGAAAATAAAGGATGGCAATTAGTTTCGAGAAAATACTCAGCGAAAGGCGGTGAGCAATACTTGCTGTTGGGCAATTTTGCTGGGGCCAACCTCGACCTGACAAAAGGGAGTTCCGAAGAAAAGGCCTTTTATTACTATTTCGATGATGTGGTAGTGCTGCCAGTTTTAAGTCCATTGACAGAATTAAAATGCAATGATATTACCATTTTGGAATTTATCAATTTCCAAACAGGAAGTGCTGTTCTTTTTCCGGGTTCGTATGCTCAGCTTAACCAGCTTGTGGCAGAATTAAAACTCAATCCAAGCATTTGCATAGAAATCAGGGGGCATACTGATAATAATGGCGATGAAGAAGCCAATTTGATATTGTCAAAACACCGGGCAAAAATTGTGTTCGATTATTTGATTCAAAATGGCATTTCTTCCAATCGGCTGGCCCACGAGGGATTTGGCGAAACCAAGCCAATTGCTGAAAACAAAACGGAGGAGGGCAGAAGCCGCAATAGGAGGGTAGAGT
>JADLHE010000123.1 GCA_020848965.1 Saprospiraceae bacterium | reverse complement strand
CTTGACACCATCATCGTCAACTACAACGTCCGACACTTCTTGGAGCAGTGCCTCCTGAGTGTGCGAAAAGCCAACCCCAACGGGGAACTCGGCGGCGTTTGGGTCGTTGACAACAACTCCTCCGACGACTCGGTGGCGATGGTGCGGGAGCATTTTCCCGAAGTACAACTCATTGCAAATCAGCAAAATACGGGTTTTTCCACCGCCAACAACCAAGCCATTCGGGCCTCCAAAGGCAAATACGTTTTATTGCTGAACCCCGACACCGTGGTAGCAGAGGACACCCTCACCAAATGCCTCAGCTTCATGGAAGCGCACTCGGAGGCAGGCGGCCTTGGCGTGAAGATGGTGGACGGCAGTGGCCAGTTCCTGCCAGAGAGCAAGCGGGGCTTCCCTTCCCCTTGGGTGGCCTTCTGCAAAACCTTTGGGCTATCGGCCATTTTTCCGAAATCAAAAACTTTTGGGCGCTACCACCTCGGCTACCTTAGCAAGGACGAGACCCACGAGGTGGACGTATTGGCCGGGGCGTTCATGCTGCTGCGCCGCTCGGTGCTGGACAAAATCGGCCTGCTCGACGAGGCGTTTTTCATGTACGGCGAGGACATTGACCTTTCGTACCGCATCGTGAAGGAGGGCTACAAAAACTACTATTTAGCCGACACGACCATCATCCATTACAAAGGCGAGAGCACGAAAAAAGGCAGCCTGAACTACGTCCGAACCTTCTATCAGGCCATGATCATCTTCGCCCGGAAGCACTTCCAAGGGCGGCAGGCCCGGCTGTTCATCGCCATGATTTACGGGGCCATCTGGCTGCGGGCGGGCATGACCTTGCTCGGCAATTTTTTCAAAAAAAGCCAGTTGCCACTGCTCGATGCGCTGCTTATGTTCGGTGGGCTTTGGCTCAGCAAGACCTTCTGGGCCAGCTATTTTTACCAAGACCCCAATTGGTTCAAAACTGCTTTCATGCAGTTCAATGCACCGTTTTACACCTTCGTTTGGCTAGCGGCATTGTGGTTCAGCGGTGGCTACGACGAACCTTTCAACCTGCGCCGGCTCACTCGTGGCCTATTGCTCGGCACGGTGGTCATCTCGGCGGTCTATGGCTTTTTACCGCTCGATTTTCGCCCGTCAAGGGCAGTCATCCTGCTCGGCACGGCGTGGTCGCTGCTGGCTTTGACGGCGCTCCGGCTCGTCTTCCATTTCTTCAAAACGGGCAACCTCAGCATCGGGCGAACACGCTTGGCGAACCTCGCCATCGTAGGCTCCGAGGCGGAATGCGAACGGGTGCGGGGGCTGCTGGCGAAGGCTGGGGTGGAGAAGAATTTCATTGGAAAAGTTGGTAGTTCAACAGTGGGCAGGTCTTGTCCCGAAACATCGGGAGGGCAGCCAGGTGCGGAATATTTGGGGGGTGTGGATAAACTGGACGAGTTAGTGGCACTTTATCATTTGGACGAAATCATTTTCTGCCTAAAGAATATAACTTCCTCACAGACAATTAGTTGGATGGAACGGCTTGGGCCCCAAATCGAGTACCGAACCGTGCCGGAGGGTGGCCAGACCATCATTGGCAGCAGCTCGAAAAACTCGGCGGGCGAGCTTTACACGACGTCCATCCGCTTTCAAATCGCACGGCCAACGGCTCGCCGCAGCAAACGACTGTTGGACCTCAGCGTATCTTTTGGGCTACTGCTGTTCAGTGTTCCAATGTTGTTTTTTGTCAAAAACGGCGGGGGCTTCCTGCGCAATTTGGTGCAGGTTTTCTTGGGCAAAAAATCATGGGTGGGTTATTCCAAGCAGCAGCCATTGAGCGGTAGCTCAGCATTGCCCAAAATCAAAATAGGTGTATTGTCGCCTTGCCATGCGTTCCCAAGCAAACAACTCGACGAAGCCACGGCGCAGCGCCTCGATTTTTTCTATGCAAAAGACTATACCCTCGCACGGGATTTGGAAGTGCTGCGCAAGGGCTGGCGCTCCATCGGGGCCAATAACGGATGAGTTTTCAAAGCCATAGCTGCTGGCCTTACTTTTATCGTTCAGCTTGCCTAACTTTGCGGCCTGATTTTTCCTAACCAATTATTTATAAAACCGTGAATGGCGGTATGATGAACGCTGGATGCCACACACCAAAATCTCCCGGTTCATCATTCATCATTTATCATTCATCATTTATTCATGGCGCAGGTAGAATTGATAATGCCCAAAATGGGCGAGAGCATCATAGAGGCCACCATTCTTAGGTGGGCCAAAAAAGTGGGCGACCGGGTAGAACAGGACGAGACCATTCTTGAAATCGCTACCGACAAGGTGGACTCCGAAGTGCCGTCACCCACGGCTGGCGTCATAGCGCAGATACTTTTTAATGAAAACGATGTGGTGCCGGTCGGCAAAGCCATTGCCATCATTGCGACGGAAGGGGAAGCCACGGCTGTCAAACCATCGCCAGCCCTGAAGGAAGAATCTGCACCCACTTCCAACGGCAGCGCCAATGGCACCGCCCACGCAGCACCTGCACCCGTGGAACCAGCACCCGTTGCCGCAGCGGCAGTTGAATCGGCGGAGGTGAGCGCTACCCGCTTCTACTCGCCCTTGGTCAAAAACATTGCGAAAGCAGAAAACATCAGCACCGCAGAACTGGAGCGCATCCCCGGCTCAGGCCAAGCTGGCCGTGTGACCAAACAGGACATCCTAGCCTACGTTGAAAACAGGACAGCGGCACCCAGCATCCAGCAACCTGCACCAACACCAGCGGCAGCGCCAGTCGCCAGCCCTGCCGTTGCATCGGCCAAACCCGCCGTCAGTCTATCCGGCAACGTGGAAATCGTGGAAATGGACCGGATGCGCAAGCTCATAGCCGACCACATGGTGATGTCGAAGCAGACCTCGCCGCACGTGACCAGCTTCGTGGAGGTGGACGTGACGGAACTTGTCAATTGGCGGGAGCGCAACAAAGGTGCTTTTGAGAAAAAATACGGCGAGAAAATCACTTTCACGCCCATCTTCGTGGAGGCCATCGCCAAGGCCATCACCGACTACCCGATGATAAACATCTCGGTGGACTGCAACCGTATCCTCGTGAAAAAGGACGTGAATATTGGCATGGCCACGGCGCTGCCTTCTGGCACCCTCATCGTGCCGGTCATTAAGGGTGCCAACATGATGAACCTCGCCGGACTGTCCAAAGCAGTGAACGACCTCGCTGGCCGTGCCCGCCAAGGCAAGCTGAAACCGGAGGAAATACAAGACGGCACTTTCACGCTGACCAATGTCGGCACCTTCGGCAACGTAATGGGAACGCCCATTATTAACCAGCCACAGGTAGCCATCATGGCTGCGGGTGCCATCCGCAAAAAGCCTGCGGTGGTGGAAACGCCCTATGGCGACCTCATTGCTGTGCGCCAACTGATGTTCCTTTCCCTCAGCTACGACCACCGGGTAGTGGATGGCTCGCTCGGCGGCTCCTTCCTGCGCCGGGTTGGGGATTATCTGGAGCAATTTGATAGCAATCGGGCGGTTTAATCATCCGCAATCGCCCTTAGTCGTGACTTCTAAAGTTGCGGGTTATTGACTTTTTACCTCTGCAAAAAGTCAATAACCCGCAATTAAAAAACCTTTTGACAGCGCCAAACCTATGAAAATTGACAAAACCCAACTACTGCTGTTCGTCGTACTGATATTTGGTTCGGTGGGCTGCGACCGTGTGACGAAAGACCTCGCCAAGGAGCACCTCAAGGACTTGGGCGAGTTCTCCTATTGGCACGACACTTTCCGTTTGGTCTATGTCGAAAACCCTGGTGCAGCTATGAGTTTTGGGGCAAACTGGCATCCAGAACTCAAATTCTGGATACTCACCTTGTTGCCCACCACCGTGCTGGCGCTAGTTGTTTGGTTTGTGTTGAAACACCTCAACAAGCTCAGCTTTTCCCACCTGATCGGCCTTGGCCTCATCGTGGCGGGCGGCGTTGGCAACCTGCTCGACCGTTTCCTCAACAACAGCCTTGTACCCGACTTCATGAACCTCGGCATCAATGGCCTCCGCACGGGCATCTTCAACGTGGCAGACGTCTGCATCACCACGGGGATTATTGTCACCTTGGTCTATTACAAAAGCATGGAGCGGGCAACGGCCTGACGGCATTTTTTTGCCGAATGGCCATGCGATAAAACCAACGCATGCAGCCCGCTGGCACTCGCCATTTTTCTACCTTTGCCAAAAATCCAACCATGCCATCCTTGCGTACGCTACTGTTGTTCTTCCTCCTTGCGGCAAAGCTGCAAGCCCAATCTTGGTACTATCCTGAGCTGCGCAATTTCGGGGCAGCAGAACTGGCACCTTTCGAGTTTGGCGTGGCAAGTGGCGACCCCCTGCCCGATGCCGTGGTCATCTGGACGAAGCTTTTCATTGAAAGCGACAAACCAGAGCTGGTAACCTGGGAAATGGCCACGGATACGCTGTTGCAAAACCCCGTGCAGACCGGGGAGCAGTTCACTTATGGCACTAGCGCCCTCACCGTGAAAGTGGATGTGCGGGGCCTCGAACCGGGTACAACTTATTTCTACCGATTCAAATACAAGGATAAATATTCGCCCATAGGGCGAACCAAAACGGCAGCGCAAAACGCCAAGCTGCTGCGCTTGGCCGCCGTCAGTTGCGCCGATTATGCCAGTGGCTACTACAACGCCTTCGGCCATATTGCG
>JADLHE010000122.1 GCA_020848965.1 Saprospiraceae bacterium | reverse complement strand
GTCGGCGAAGTTCGGGGTGTACTGCCCCGTCACATCCAACGAACCCAGCAAATAGCGGGTGGTCTTATAGCGGGCACCCAAGAGGTAGCGGATTTTTTTGTACTTATCGCCGCCGATTTGCTTCACGCCTTCAAGGTGGGCCGTACCGCCCAGCAAACTGGCCGAGGCACTGCCCGCAAACCTTTCGGGGCGCTTGTAGTGGATGTCCAGCACGCTCGACTGTTTGTCGCCATAGCGAGCCTCAAAGCCGCCGGAACTAAAGGTGAGGTTGCTGATTAGGTCCATATTGGGGAAGGTTAGCCCCTCCTGTTGCCCAGCCCGGATGAGCTGCGGGCGG
Source organism: Saprospiraceae bacterium (assembly GCA_020848965.1). Lineage (GTDB taxonomy): Bacteria > Bacteroidota > Bacteroidia > Chitinophagales > Saprospiraceae > UBA6168. The sequence continues at coordinate 2,821 of JADLHE010000122.1, read as the reverse complement.
TAGATTTCAAAGTCGTTGACATAGACGAGGTTTTCATCGTAGTTGCCGCCCCGCACGTTGTATTGACTGGTAAGTTCGCCGCCAGAACCTGCCGTGGTACCGAGGGCAAGGTGGGGCAGCACACTTTCGAGGTTGCCGGTTGCCGTAGGCAATAGTTTCAGTTCGTCCACTTTTTCCCGAATCATGCCACCCTGCTCGATGCGGCTTTCTCGCACCACCACTTCCACGGAGGCGTCTTTGGAGGGCATGGCAACGTCAATCTGTTGCTTGGCGCCCTTCGGCAACGGCTCCACATCCACGGTAGTCTCCTTGTACCCTACCCTGCTAAAAAACAGCACAATACGCTGATTAGCAGGCACTTCAAGCCGCCACTTGCCCGTTTGGTCGGTCTCGTTCACCTCGTTTGTACCTTTGATATAGACGGTGACGAGGTCAATGGGCTGGTCATTGAGGGCATCCCGGACTGTGCCTGTGAGCAGGGCCTTGTCTTGGGCGAAGAGCGAGCCGAACGAGCATAATATGACTAAAGCAAGTAGGTAATTTTTCATCAAATGCGGATTGGATATGAGCGCTAAGGTACGTGGAAAAGCAGGAAAGGTTTTTGGGGCGTTCCGTTGAAAGACGCTGTATTGAATAAGAAAGCCGCAAAGCGTTTACTTTTAACACTTTGCGGCTTTGCATGAATTGCTTTGAAACAAGGTAAAATCGCTATTTCATCAAGACCAACCGTTTAACGACCTGGGCATCAAAGCCTTTGATTTTCAGCCAATAAACGCCGCTTGGCAAATGGCTGGCGTTCAATGAAATTTGATGCCCGTTCTGTGCTTTTTGCGATAAAACAGGCTGCCCTACTCCATTCAGTAGTTCGATTTCCGAGATGGTTGCAACTCCAATTGCCTCAATGAAAAACTGGCCTGATGAGGGATTGGGATAAAGTTTGAACGCCTCCGCTTTGGCTGTTTCCGTGGTGCCAACCAATGGATAATAATGGACACTTTCCAAGCTATCGCAACCCAAATGGGTCAGGAAATAATTATTGACAGTAAAGGAATCCGTATGTATTTCGCCATTGAGGTCAAGTGGTGGCACGTAGCCCATATCAATATTAATCTCGTAGTTCAAGCCAACTTTCAGCAGAATAGACCAATGTTGCACACAGCCCATTGCATCGTAAATATCAATATTGTAAAGCCCTGATTGTGTGAGGATGGAATCGCCAATCGGGAAGCTCTCGCCTTCGCAGATGCTGGTGGTCAACGAAACCAAGGGCGAAACTTGAACATCAAGAAGTAGGCTCACAATGCTGTCGCAACCATTTTGTGCTGGAAAAACATGCTCATAAATCCCTGATTGCGTGTAGGTTGCGCCATTGTACGCATAAGATTGCCCTTCGCAAATAGTGGCTATAATCGTTGTGTCGGTCGACAGTCCATTGCAAGGGTCGCCACTGCTCCAAGCCGTTTTCCCAAGGCTCATGTTCCAATAAGTGCCACTGCCGGATGTCTCTAATTTTACCGTTCTGACCATGTAAAGCACACTGTCAGCAGGATGAACTAAGTCCAGAAAATCATTGCCAGTTACAAGACTGGTGTTGACTTTCAGGTAATCACCCAAAGCGTTTTCGGCTCGGTAAATATTATAGCCTGCTACGGTTTCGCCACTAGGAGGCATCCAGCTCAATTCCACACCAAGCAGGGTTTCCGCTGCCACCAAGTTTGAAACAGGCTTTACTGGGTGCAATCGAAGGGAGGGGTCGCCCATGATAGACGTATGTACCAACTGCGGGCCAGGGTAGTAGTCCGACTCGGTAGCATTTTGGGTGCGCAGCAAACTTTGTCCAAGTGGTTCGCCCATTGCCATGCGATGCAAGGTAAATGGTGGGTTTCCGGCCCAAGCGCTGGCAAGTGTCCAGCCAGCCGAAGCCAGTGGCGCTCGAAGGAAGTTGTCGGGGCTGTCCCAATCGCCAAAATAGCTGCCGCAGAGCATGGTGAAAATATTGCGGAGTGTATCATTGGCGAAATCCTGGGTGTTGCCGATGCCGTTCGCACTGGTTGGCGTACCGCTGCCGCCGCCAAATGACCAGAGGTAGGCTTGGTCTTTCATCGTCGAAAAATAGTCGAGCGCCTGCACGCTGTCCGCAGTGAACATGGGGGCAAAATTGCGCCAGCCACTCGCCGCAGGCGCACCGAGTGCAATGCCGAGGTTGTCGTCCACCAAGGCTCGCCGAGGCACATCCAATTGGCCAGTTTTGAAAGCATGGGCTTTTTGCAGGTAGCGGCGGGTAAGTTCCGCATCAGAAAGCCCAAAAGCGGACATATTGATCAAATCAACCCGGCCAACGGCCAGTTCCACTTTCGTCGGGATATCGCTTTGGTCGAATTTGCCATCCCCAGCCACATTGTGGTTTCTGGGGTCAATGGCCGTAGAGTTGTTCACTGTCGCATCCGTCCAAAGCCCATCCATTTCACCATAAAACACATCGGCTGGCCAAGCACCCCAATGGCTTTCCGTGTGGCCATCGGCGTAAAAATTGCCGCTGTACGGCACTGGTACATGGCCCAGCAAATAGACCATTTTCAGGTCAGGTATTTCTTGGTATTTATTGACAATCAATGACTTAACCGCTGTCACCGCATCGTTTCGATTAACTTCAGTACGGTTTATTTTCCAGCCATCGCCCCAAAGGTCGAGTTCCAGTTCAGCGATTTCATTGGCCAAAGGTTGTGTGTAAACATCATCCACAACGAGGAGCAAACTGCCTCGGGTTTCGATGGTCGGATAGTTCGAGCCTGCAAGGATATAGCCATATTTAGGCCGCTCT
>JADLHE010000121.1 GCA_020848965.1 Saprospiraceae bacterium | reverse complement strand
GATGCTAGATGCTGGATGCCCGCAACTTGACCAAATATCATGGAGCAAAGGTAGTATCCATTGGCTTGCAAATAATAGGCCGTGGGCCGTGAACTGAATTAATAGATGTTTGTTTGCTCCAAGCATTGATTAAAATCAATTCAACCAAGTCTTGTCAAAAACTAAAATCTACTGGCAATGCTGACGCTATCTAGCATCCAGTATCTAGCATCCAAAATCCACCATCCAGCATGAAAAAAGTCTATCTTCTCAACAATTGTGGCACTTGCCAGCGCATCATGGGCGATTTGTGCGAACTGCCCGGCTTTGAGCGCCAAAACATCAAAGACCAGAACATTGAACCGGAAGTATTGGATTGGCTGAAGGAAAAGGCAGGCTCTTACGAGGTGCTTTTCAGCAAACAAGCCATGAAGTACAAATCAATGGGCTTGAAGGACAAAAACCTAACGGAGCAGGACTTTCGGAACTTGATTTTGGAGGAATACACCTTTCTTAGAAGGCCCGTCATCATTGATGGCGAGGAGGCTTGGTTTGGCAATGCGCCAAAAACTGTTGCGGCAGCAAAGGAAAAACTCGTCAAGGCTTAAACGTTGAAGCCGGGACTAGCTCCCGGCTTCAACGCCCTCACCTATCGCTCCACCACGAGCCTTTGCAAATTGGAACCATGCTCGGTTTCCACTGCTATCAGGTAAATGCCAGCCACATAGCCGCCCATTCGCAATTTGACCGTTTCGTCGCCAACGAGGGTTTGCCTCTCCAATTCACGGCCCGTTGCATCAAAGACCCTCAGCAAATCTGCTTTGCCTTTTATTTCCACGACAGCCATATCGGAAACTGGGTTTGGGCTGATTCGAACCGAAGTTGTTTCTGACGGAACCTCGCCGCCCGCCGAGACGCCAACCGTCACCGAAACCCGCTCCGAAATGCAGTCGTAGCTAGGCTTCTGTACCTGCCAGTTGTAGAAATAGTAGTAGTATTCATTGCCGAGGGCATCGTTGGTGATTTCACCAAGATTTCCAATGGGGTATGGGAAAGTATTGGCGGCGGCCGTGTTTCTGAAAAGCCCATTTTCCAAGCAGCGCAAGGAAAGGTTCTCGCCCACGGGCACCTCGAAGCCAAGCTCAAGTTCATGCTCGCCCGCCATTAGGTCGAAGGTCGCCTGTTGCAGCAATTCGCCATTTCCATTGTAAAGTTGTACCGTGCGCAGCCCAAATGGCGCAGTCACAGGCATATAAACGGTCACTTTGTTCAGCGTGAACGGCTCCCAAACATTGAACAAATTATAGGAGCCTGTTGTGGGCAAGCCGCCCGGCCCTGTATTGTCCAGTTTTCCGCCCGTTTGTATTTCGCCGGGGTAATTATGGTTGGCATCCACGTAATAAGTGGTGGTTTGCGCCAGCATCGGCGTTTGAAAACTGTTGCCAGTGCCCAGCACATTGCCGCCGACCGGGGCATCGTACCAAGTTAGGTTTTCGCCGGTAGCCGTGAGCAGGATTGAATCGCCGGGAGCAATATTGGCCCCTAAAACAACGGGAGGAGAATTGTCCAACACTTCCACCAAAACGGAAACGGAAGTAATCGGGTCGTCGTCGCAAACTGCATCCGTTGAAACATAGTATTCGCCAGCAGCGGAAACCGTGATGGAACTCCCAATTTCACCCGTTGACCATACTGGGTTCGCCCCGCCTTCCATATTGAGCACCACAGCGCCGCCTGCGCAGAACCTGGTATCGCCTTGCGGCAAAACGACGGGCACTACCTCTTGGGCCAAGGTCACTTGAACTGCATTCGTGAACGAGATGCAGCCCTCCGCATCGGTCAGGATGGCGCTGAAGGTGCCCGCTTCCGAAGCGGTGTAGCTTGCCGTGGTCGCTCCATTCGACCATTCGATGGAGGTGAAATCCCCCATTGGCACCTGCAACACCACCGACTCACCGGGACAAAGTTCGGTTTCGCCATTCACGATTATCTGCGTTTGCGCCAGCAAGCAGCTTGCCTCCGGCAAATTCAGTGTCATGTTGATGGGCGGATTGGCCACCACCGTGCGCACACCGGAGGGCCATTTCACCACCACAGAGTCAACTTGGGTGGCTGCGCCAATGCCGAAATGCGTAATCAACGAACTCATCGGGCTAAAGCTTTGGCCGGAGCGAACCTCCCTTATTTGTCGCCCCCAAGCGCCATACAACTCAATGCGTGCGCCGATGCCGTTGCGGTTGCTTTGCGTACCTATTGTATTGATTTTCAACCAATTGAAAGAATTTCCGGCATTTAGGTAAATCACATTTTGACTGACCACATCCAAGAAGCCGTCGTTGTTCAGGTCGCCAATTCCACCGCTATTGATGGGTGAATCCTGCTTTGTGAAGGACAAACCGCCTTTGTTTAGGGCGAATTCTTTTTGCTGCTCGGAAAGGATGTCCACCCAGCCATCGTTGTTGAAATCACCAGAAGCGTTTTCCCAAACATTCGCATCGGGGTTTGGGTCAATGCCCGTGCTGGTGATAATGTCCGTGAAAGTACCGTCGCCGTTGTTCAGGAAGAAACGGTTGTTGAAATCATGGTTGACGATGAATGCATCAAAATCGCCGTCATTGTCAAAGTCCTCGAAGACGGTGCTCCACGACTGGGCATTGTCGTCCACGCCTGCTTGAGCGCCCACTTCCGTAAACGTGCCGTCGCCATTGTTCCGATAGAGCAAATTGGTTCGGTTGATGTCGCCGGGCAGTGCGCCGCCCCTGCATTTTGTGATGTACAAGTCGTTGTCATCGTCGTTATCGTAATCCGTCCAAATGGCGGCATAGTTGCCGGGGCGGTCAGCTGTGACGATGAGGGATTGGTCGAGTACCATATTGCCCGTTCCGTCATTGCGGTAGGGGTGCGATTGGTCCACATCATGGCAAACGAAGGCATCCAAATGGCCATCTAGGTCTATGTCCACCATCGTAGAGCGTTGGCTGAAAATGAACTCTGGGTGGGCGTACTCTGTGTAGCCCGTGCCGTCTGCATTGGCATTCACGAAGGATACTGCACCGTCGTCGCCGAAGAGGAGGTCGTTGTAGCCATTGTTGTCAAGGTCGCCAGCACAAATGCTCCAGCTCGGAAGGTTCTGGAAATTCATGGGAAAAAAGACCTGGCTGAAGCTACCGTTGGGCTGTTGGAAATCAATATAGAGTCCATTTTCATTGGCCCGCACCACGTCGTCGAGTTGGTCGTTGTTCATGTCCACCACACAATTGTTCCAGTTGAACCCGGAAATGGGGTTCAGCAGGGAAGCATTGCCTACCAGCACGACGGGTTCTTGTGCTTGAATGGTAAAGTAAACCAAAGAAAGGGCTAAGAGTACGATTCGATTTTTCATAAGTGATGAGAATGTTAATTGGGCGAAAGTTAAGGAGCTAATTGTGATTTTATTGCCAACAATGTCCATTTACGCCGTGTGGGGCTATTTTTTCGGTTTCAAGTCTTTTTGCCGACAACTTTTATATTGGAAAATGGCGGTTGCAGCCATCTTCATTTCATGCCTAATATCACATGGATAAACCGATGCCCAAGCATCAAATTTTTAGTTAATTTTTTAGCAAAAAAGAGGGTCATCCAAGCATTAATTCATTGTAAATCAATTTTTTGCAAAAAATAGTTGTGACATGAAAAAAAATGTTCGGAACAGTTTTTGACTATGGCAATTCTTCAAATAAATCAATAATCGGCCCACGCTCCAACCTGCAAATTATAATCGTTAACGAATGAAAAATCTGCTCGAAGTATCCCGCATCATTGCAAACAAAAAGGTGCGAAGAATTGAAGTTTTTGATGCTTCTATCCTCGACAATAAATCTAGCAAGTTTACAGAGTTCTATGTAGCACTCATGGCCGACCGTTTCAAGAACGACCGTGATGCAGCCTCCATATTGTACCAATGCAGCCCCACCGACGATAAGTACCGCCAACTGAAATCGAGGTTTCGGAAGCGTTTGATGAACACGCTGTTCTTCATTG
>JADLHE010000120.1 GCA_020848965.1 Saprospiraceae bacterium | reverse complement strand
TAGGGCATAACTACCTGATATACGGGTATCGGCTAGGCCACTGAGCAGTTCGTCAGTTCCGGCCTGCACCCGATGGTTCATCCGAAAAGGCTGTTGTAGGCTGAGCTTTATCCGCTTTGAAACTTGGTAGCGAGCGGATAATTCTGCGACGTAAAAATTGTCACGGTATGCTTCCTCACTTTGGGCGGCAGTTTCAAAAGGCACCAGCATGAGCCTTAGCCCAACGCTGTTGTTGCGTAAGCCGGTCAGCAATCCGGTGCTGCCGCAAGAAGAAAGCCCCCCGGCATTGCAACAGGATTGCCCTGCACCTGAAACACCATACCACAAAGCGAGCAAAAGCAAGGTCATTTGCTTTGCCATTTAAATTGCTTTGTTTGTTGTAATTGATTGAAAATCAACAGAATGCGGGCAAAGCATCTGGCGGGCGGAAAAGAGAAATTCCGAAAAGGCGGGAGTTTAAGACTTGGTCTTTTGCGAAAACCAGTTGTTTGTCTGGTCTTTCATCTTTAAAAGCAAGGTCGGATATTGTTTGATGGAAAAAATTCAGTTTGAAACTATCTTCCAAATTGGAAGCCGGGGTAGGTTGGCCGTTTTGACTGTTGTTCGCTTCCAGCTGCTTTTTCAGGTGGCATTTGCCATGACATTGTTGCTGTGGCTTGGCTTTGTTTACACAATACAGCCGCTCGATTTCCGCCTGGTTCAGCTTGAAATCGGCAAATAGAATGGCATTGCTCATCGAACTGATGAAAATAATGGCCGTTGTGAATATGACGAATGCTTTCTTCACAGTGGCAAATGTAAGTGAGCCTCCCAATTGAAAGGGTGACTTTCCTCAACTAAAACCAGAGATGGAAGTCAACTGACAATTTCCGTATGGGAAAGATTGCCGCCAACTTCCAAATAGTCAAGCATCCAGCATCCCCAAAGGGGTAAACCAGCATCCAGCAGCCAGCATCTCCATCCAGTATCCCATCACTCCCTCACCAAGGTTTTCAAGGTTGTGTAGCCAAGCCCCAATACACCAGCCATCACAGCGGCCAAGCCCAGTGTTCCCATGTTTGCGATGGGGTGGAACAGCACACCCAGTACATCCCAAAATAGCTGATAAGGCTCCAATAGCAAGTCCCAAGTGTTCCAACGTTGATAGCGGCCCAAGTAAACCCCGAAAGCGCAGAGGCCGATGACTGCCCAAATAATTATAGCGGCATTTTTTTCACCCAGGAGCTTGTCCAAATAGGATTGCACATCGAGCAAGGAGATGAAACCGAGCAACAAGCCCGTCCAAGCAAAAGAGAAAATCATCATCACATCGTACCAAAGCGGCACGCCAGCACGGTAGTGGATATGCAACAAGTCGGTGATGATATAGGGAGCATTTGGTAGAAACACCAGCCAGATTAACAGTAGCGGCAAGGCTATCCACCGGCTGGGCACTCTAGGGATGATGAGGGAGAGCGTGTACGGAATCCAGGCAAGAAACAGGTTCCATATCAAGAAAAGGAAAGTATTGCTGCGGGTCATGGCGAGGTCGTAGAACTCGTTGATTTGTGAAAAATCAAAACCCGTGTGCCAAAGGCGGCCTGCCACCAACGCAAAATTGAGTAGGGTGGTGAGGCAAAGCAGCTTGAAGATGCGGTACTGTTTTTCGGTTTGGAAGAGTGATTTCAGCATTGGAAAAAGAATGATAAATGATGAATTTTGGGAGGCAAAAAAGCGGGAGGCGAGTCTAATCCGTTGCTCTTCAACGGCTTATCCCCGTGCCTCCCCCAGCTATTGCCTAATTGTATTTTTATGGCTTGTAGTAGCCAATTTTTGTCCTTGTAAAAAAGCTGGGAACGGCCTGTCGGTCCCCCTGGTAATTGTTTTTTGCCGGAGGCCGCCCCACCTATACTAACTTCACTTTTCGGTTTTCGAGTATTGAAAGAACTTTGAATTTCAAAGTTTAAGCACAAAAAAAATTCACGAACCTGATTTCAACAACTCTTCCAATGCTGCCAAATGGTCGTTGAAAGCTTTGCGGCCCAGCACGGTGGCCATGTATGAGGTCTGTGGTTTGCGGCCCACGAACAGCTTTCGCATTTCCACATAACCCTCACCTTCCAGCACCTTCATGTGGCTGGCGAGGTTGCCGTCCGTCAGGCCCAACATCTCCTTGAAGCCGCCGAAGTCCACCCAATCGTTCACCATCAGGATGGACATGATGCCCAACCGGATGCGGTTGTCGAGTTTGGTGGTCTCTAGCTTTTCAAGTAAATGTTTCATTGCATTAAGAAAAAACAGTTTTGGCTTTTTAATCAAGCCATCAAAACAGAAAAATGCTCAATGAAGCAATTTGCATCAAAATAAATAATGTCAACAAGGTGCTTATGATGAAAGGAATGACTTCAACAACACTTAGTTTTTCAGCATTTTTCATTATGTCACGTAATGGACAAAAGTAGAAAACCACACCTGAACAAATGAAGGGCATTCCCATTGACATAAAATCATTTGATACTCCAATGATTCCTCTTATGTTGAACAAGCAAGACAGCGTTATGACAAACCTTGT
>JADLHE010000119.1 GCA_020848965.1 Saprospiraceae bacterium | reverse complement strand
TCGTCTTCGGCATCTGGGCCTTCCAGTTGATTGTCAGCCCGATTTGGCTGAAACATTACCAGTTCGGCCCATTGGAATGGATGTGGCGCAGCCTGACGTATTGGAAAATACAGCCGATGCGGAGGGCAGAAAAATCCAATAGCATCCCCACACTTGTGCCGGAGCCACAGACAATACTGAATTAATCCTTCTTTTTAAAATTAATCAAATCATGCACCGCAGAAATTTCATCAAAACCACAGCTTTATCCGCCATCGCCATCAGCGCCACGGGCTTCGTCCGTTTCAATGGAGAGCGATATGAAGGCGATTGCGCCACCACCTCCGATGTGCTCGGCCCATTTTACCGCCCCAATAGTCCCGTGCGGGAGAGCCTCCGAATCAAAGGCGAAAAAGGCGACCCGATTGAGTTGGTCGGCAAAATATTGCACGACGACTGCATGACGCCCTATAAAAAAGCCAAAATAGAACTCTGGCATTGCGACGCCGACGGCGTATATGACAACGAAACCGCTGATTTTAAATACCGGGGCACGGCCTACTCCGATAATAAAGGCAATTATTGTTTTAAATCCATATTGCCCGTGCCTTATGGCAGCGGCGACAATTACCGTCCGGCGCATTTCCACATGATGATAACGGCGGAAGGCTATCAGCCTTTGGTGACGCAGCTCTATTTCGTCGGCGACCCGTGGATTGAAAAGGACAGCAGTTCGTCTTCGCCTGCGGCCAAAAGGAGGATATTGGAGGTGCAAAACCTAAGGGACGGCAGCAAAAAAGTGGAATACAACGTCAGCATGGCCAAAAAACTGGTGGTCGAGCCAGCTTCGATGGGGCTATTGGTCGGCAATTATACCAGCGAGAAGGACGCCAATAATAAAATGGAGCTGTTCAGAAAGGACAGCCAACTATGGATAAAAGGCGATAAAACGAATGAGATGCCTTATGGCTTGAACCTCGAATTTGTGGGCGACAATACCTTTCAATTGCCAGGTATGCCACTGGAGACCTTGTCCTTTAGTTTTCAGCTTTTGCCTTATGGTGTGGTGAAATTGGTGGAGACTTATACCAATGATAAAGGGGAGAAGGAGGTGACGGAATATGTGCGGGAGAAGTAGTGGAAAATCTTTTGGCATTGGGTCAAAAATTTTAATCAAAAATCATTTTCAACATGAAATTTTCCCGCTTATCCTTCATAAGTATATGCATGTTTGCAGTATTTATGCTTGGATTTCAACTGAAGCCAGCCTTATTTGAAATCCCCAAAACTTGGGACATAGCAGCAATAAAGCAATTTCTGCTCCCCCTACCAGACGGGACAACGCAGGTAACGCCCATTTCTGAAAGCTACTATTACAGCCTTCCCGAAATGAAGGTTTTTAAAAGCTATCCGATACGCTTAACAGACGTGGAGACAAACCGGAAATATATAGACTCCCTCATGACACTCGACCCGGTTGACTATTTTCAAAACGAGCCAAAAACTGAGCAAGACCTGGTGCGATTGGGCGAAGAAGTATTCAGTGCGCCATTGATTTTATTTGACTATTCAGAGGAGTTCTACAACGCATTGAATGAATCGGTTAAGTCTGCTGAAATCCCGGTTTCAAAAAATACGTTCCCCTATTATACCTATGTGATTGATGAAAAAGCGAACGTCAAGGTTGGCGTCTTTTCATGTGCCATGTGCCATACCCGTGTGATGCCGGACGGCTCAACCATCAAGGGGGCGCAAGGCACATTCCCGCTGGACCGGGTGGATGGGATTGATGCTGAACTCTATTCAAAATCATTGCCCAAGGAAAAGCTCAAAGAATTTGACGAGGGAATGCGAACAGGCCGCAAGCGTTTACATGGAGCGCCTTGGATTAGCCATTTTTCACAAACTGAGCTTGACACCATTAGTGCAGCAAAAATAATAGCTTACTTAAAAGCAATACCACCGGGCGTAATGATAAGGCATGGAGCTAATTTTAATCAACCAGCGACCATTCCAGACTTAATTGGTATCAAGGACAGGAAATACCTTGACCGAACGGGCTTGATGATGCACCGCAATATTGGCGATATGATGCGTTACGCTGCCTTCAATCAAACACTGGATATGCTTAATAGCTACAATGATTTTATTCCGGCGGGCATTGATTTTAAGGCATTGCCGGAACCGGGGAAGGGAGAATTTGTCGGCACCGATAAGCGTTATTCCGAAATGCAATTGTATGCCCTTGGAAAATACTTGTACTCATTGAAACCTCCGAAAAATCCAAACCCCAGCTACCCAGATATGGTCAAGGAAGGGAAGTTGGTTTTTGAAAGGGAAGGTTGTGCGACCTGCCATACGCCACCACTTTATACGAACAATAAACTGACCCCTGTGGATGGTTTTAATCCACCAGCCAGCCATTACGATTTGTATAATATTCTTGATATGTCTGTCAATACGAACCCTGAATTGGCATTATATACAAGACGCAGCACGGGATATTACAAAGTGCCATCGCTATTGGGCGTCTGGTACCGAGGCCCTTTTGGGCATAGCGGCCATGTTGCAACCTTGGAAGATTGGTTTGACAAACGAAGGCTTGACGATGATTATGTTCCCACTGGGTTTAAGCCAGCTTTTTCAAAAACAATGGCCGTGAAGGGTCATGAGTTTGGATTGGAAATAACAAAAGAAGAAAAAGCAGCTTTGATAGCCTTCCTTAAAACCTTATGAGCGATTTTTGCCAATTAAGAATCAAATTCAAAATGAAAAAACAATCCACGAGCCTTCTTTCCTCCCGATTCCTTTTACCATTCCTGCTGCTGTCAACTGGCTTGCTGTTCGCCGGGTTTTATACCCGAAAATTGGCGAAGCCCATCCAAAACAGCGTCCCTTCGTTTTCGGGCTTGGCCATGTGCGGGGGTGCTGTCCTGTTCGATTTAAGTGAATACGATTCCACGAGGGAGGCCGCCCCGTTGTTTGACGACATGGGCAAATACCATTTTGCCGTAAAAACCAGTTCGGAAACCGCCGCCCGCTATTTTGACCAAGGCATAAAAATGGTCTATGGCTTCAACATGGGCGAGGCGCACCGGGCGTTTTCGGAGGCTGCCCACTTGGACAGCAATTTCGTGATGGCCTATTGGGGCAAAGCCCTCGCCTTGGGGCCGAACATCAATGACCCCAAGCCCGATATGAAGCGGGAACAGGTGGCCTACGAGGCCATTCAAAAAGCGATGAAACTCCGTCATTTGACCAGCCAAAAAGAGCAGGATTTGGTGGAGGCAATGGCCACCCGATTTACTGATTCTACCGCCGTTAACCGGGACTCGCTCGGTAAGCTGTATGCTGCTGCCATGACGGCCATTGCGCAGCGCTACCCCAACGACAATGAGGTGCTGACGCTCTATGCCGATGCGGTGATGAACACCACGCCCTGGGATTATTACGACAAGCAGGGCACGCCCCGGCCCGGCATCCCGGAGGCCGTGCGGGCGCTGGAGCAGGTCATTGCCGCCGATAGGAGCCATCCGGGGGCGCAGCACCTGTACATCCATATCATGGAGGCTTCCAAGACCCCCGACCGGGCCGTGGCTACCGCCGATGTGCTGGGTTCGTTGATTCCCGCTTCGGGGCATTTGGTGCACATGCCGTCGCATATCTACATCCGGGTTGGGCGCTATGCCGATGCCGAGGACTGCAACCGATTGGCCATTCAGCGGGACGAGGAATACATTACCAATTGCCTGGCACAGGGCGAATATCCGCTGGGCTATTACCCGCACAATATCCATTTCCTTTGGTCGGCGGCGACGTTTCAGGGCAAGAGCGAAATGGCCATTGATGCCGCTGAGAAGCTGGCCCGGCGAGCGCCGGAGGGCATGTCCAGCAAAATGGAATACCTGCAAATATTCGAAGCCGTGCCGCTGGAGGCTTATGTGCGGTTTGGGAAATGGAACGAAATCCTCACCACGCCTGCCCCTGCGGACGAGCTGCAGCAGTTGAAAATGATTTGGCACTATGCACGGGGCATCGCCTTTACCCGCCGAGGGATGCTAGACAAAGTGCCAGCGGAACTGACGGCCATGGACACGCTTTCCATTTCGTTGTTGAAAACCGTGCGTGAAAAAATGGAGGAGGCGAACAAGGGCAAGCCATTGGGGAAAATGGACAGCACCCAACTCGCCCTGCTCAAGGATTTGACCATCATCACCAGCTCCGTCGTCAAGGGCGAGTTGTTGGCTGCCAAGGGCAATTACCCAGCCGCCATCGAAGCCCTCGAACAGGCCGTGGCGGCGGAGGACGACCTGCCCTACAGCGAACCTGCGAACTGGCACCAACCCGTGCGGCAGGTATTGGGCGCCATCCTTTTGGAGGCCGGGCAAGCCCCAAAAGCCGAAAAAGCCTACCGGGAAGACCTCGCCTGGAACCGGAACAACGGTTGGTCGCTCTTTGGGCTGTACCAAAGCCTAAAAGCGCAGGGGAAGGAGGCCGAGGCGAAGGCGACATTGGCCAAGTTTAAGGAGGCTTGGGATGAGGCGGATGTGGTGCTGAAATCGTCGAGGTTTTGAGGGGCATGCAGAAATGAAGAAAGCCCCAGTTGAGACGAAAAGCCTAATTCAGCGGGTACTTCGCACCATCCTGAACCGCTTCAAAAACTCCTCCCGCAATGACTGGCTTAGCGGAAGGTGCTTGGTGCCAATAATGACATCACCCTCGGCCACTTCGTCCACAAATATTCCTTGTGTTGGGTGAAAATGCGGCAGTAATTGCGGTCGGCCTCCACGTAGCGGATGTCGGAAGGGTGGGGCTGATGCTTTACAAATTACCTACAGCCTGGCTCCAATTGAGAAATTGGAAACTAAGGGAATTAGATTATTTTTAGGGAAGCGGCGGCATCTTTTTGAGAGGTGCTGCCGCTTTTTTGTTGCTGTGCAACATTTACACCAATACAACTACCTTGCACCGTGTTTAACCGTGCATATTAGCGCCTATCCGAAAACATCCCGACATTTCATTTACCACAATGCGCTTCCCCAAAAAAGCCATCACATCTAATCCATCAATATGAAGTCAATTTTTACACCCTTTTTACTCCTGCTCGCCACGACAAGCCTATTGGCCCAGGGTCTCCAAAAAGAAAAAATTGCCGCTGATTTGCTGAAGGCCATCGAAGCGGCACCTGATGGTTTCCATTCCATCCATGTTCTACTGACAGACCAAGTGGACTTGGCGGCACTCGATGCCCAGCTTACGGCACAGCGAGCGCCTGCCCCACAACGCTCCACAGCGGTCATCATGGCCTTGCAGGAAAAAGCCGGGCAGACCCAGAACGAACTGCGCCATTTTTTGGAAAACCTGTCCGCCGTGCAAAAAGGCACGGTACAGCCTTTGTGGATTACCAATGCCGTTTTCTTGGAAGCAAAAGCCACTGCCATCGCTGCACTCAGCCAGCGCCCCGACGTGGCATGGGTCGGATTGAACAGGCCAGCGGTGCTGCTGTCCCCAGAAAGCGCCTGTGCTGCACCACCTGCCTCGCCCAATGGCCGTGAACCGGGCCTCGGTGCCATCAAGGCTCCGGCGCTTTGGGCGAAGGGATACACCGGCTACGGGCGCAAGGCGTTCATCGCCGACACGGGCGTTGACCCGACCCACCCGGCCTTGGAGACACACTACCGGGGCCTGTACGTGCCGCAGCAGCAGGCCTGGTTGGACCTCGACCCGCATACCTTCCTGCCCACCAACACCGAGCCTTTCGATTGCCAGACGCACGGCACCCACGTAGCAGGTACGGTGATGGGTCTTGACAGGCTAAACAACGATACCATCGGCGTTGCCTTCAACGCCCAATGGATTGCATCGCCCATATTGTATGTCTGCGGCAAAAACACGCAGGGTCTGGCACTTTCGCTACAATGGGCGCTCGACCCCGACGGCAACCCTGCCACCTCCGATGATATTCCCGACGTCATCAACAATTCATGGGGCATCCCAGCCGACAGCATGATGGTCTCCGATTGCGGCAGCATCTATGTCGGCGTCGAGGCGGCCCTGGAGGCGGCGGGCATTGCCACGGTCTGGTCGGCTGGCAACGATGGCCCCGGTCAGGGCACCATCGGTAGGCCCCAGAACATCAACACCCATGAGGTCAGCCTATTTTCCATAGGAGCACTTAATGGCAACAACGCCCAATTCCCCATCGCTAATTTTTCCAGCCGGGGGCCGTCCCAATGCGGTGGCACGGGTTCCCTGCTCATCAAACCGGAGGTTTCGGCCCCCGGTGTTAATGTGCGCTCCAGTGTGCCCGGTGGCGGCTATGATTTTTATGACGGTACCTCCATGGCCTCACCGCACGTGAGCGGGGCCATCCTGCTGCTCAAAGAAGCCTTCCCGAATGCGACCGCCAAGGAACTGAAACTGGCCTTGTACCATACCTGCACCGATTTGGGAACGCCGGGCGAGGACAATACCTACGGCATGGGCATCATCAACGTGGAGGCTGCTTTCGATTACATGGTGGCGCAGGGCTTTTTGCCTACGTCGCCGTGGGTAGCCAACGATGTGATGCTGTTGGATGCCAGTTTGCCTTTTTTCGCTTGCGAAACGGAGGTCGTTGCCCAAATCACGGTGGAAAATGCAGGGACGGACACCCTTTTTTCCTTCGAAGTGGCGTATGAAGCAGGGGCAAGCTCCAATACCTGGGGATGGTCAGGGGCGCTAGCTCCCCGGCAACGGGCAGTGATTGTACTGCCGCCACTGAGCACGACCCCCGGTGCGCATAAACTCCAGTTGGAACTACAAAACCCCAACGGCGTTCCCGACGCCCGCCCGCTGAACAACCGCTTGGTGAAGAACATCCGGGTGTCGGACAGGGCCAATATTTCCGCCGAGGTGGAAGGGGATTTGGAGGCAGTTTGCGAGAATACCCCGGCTGTGCTGCGGGCGGCTTCTGAGGGGCCGGGAATTCCAGCAATAGCATGGTTCGACGCCCCGGTTGGCGGCAACAAATTGGCGGAGGGTACGGTGTTCGTTACCCCGCCCGTTACCCAGCCTACCACTTGGTTTGCGGAAGCAAGCTACCAGGCACAGGCCGGGCCGCTTGACCTTGCCATCGGTGAAACCGGGTTGGACGATGTGCAGGGTCTCGGCCTTGCGTTCGATGTCCATGCCCCCTTTACCTTGAAATCCTTGAAAATTTTCGTGGAAGACGCCGGCGGCCGGGGCATTGTACTTCGCAACGAACAAGGCGAAACCGTTTATCAAAAGATTTTCACCATTTCCACGCCGGGTGAAGTGGAAGTCCTGCTGAATTGGCAGATAAGCCCCGGCAGCTATTCCTTGGTAAAAACCCTCGGCAAACCGCTGTTCCACAACACCACCGGTGCGGTCTATCCGAGTTCCGTCGAAGACATTTTTGATGTCATTGGTACTACGGACGGCCTCGGAACTGCTGGCGTCTGGTACTATTTCTATGACTGGCAAATCGCATTCACCGAGCCTTGTGGCCGCACCGCTGTTTCGGTCGGGGTGATGCCTGCGGGCAGCGTTCCGCAGGTCGCTTTTTCCCTTGCCCCCGACAGCGTGGATTTGTCGCAACAACTGCCCGTGCAATTCACCAATGGCACCACGAATGCCGCAGGGCCTTGGTATTGGGATTTCGGCGATGGCAATGGGAGCAGTGAGGAAAACCCATCGCACCTGTACCAAATAGCAGGTGATTATATTGTCAGCCTGCTCGCCGCCGGGCCTACGGGCTGTATGGGGTTTGCCCTCGATACGGTGCAGGTCACGGGTTCACTCGTCAGTGATGTCGGCACGGCGCCAAGCAGGCTCGGCGGTGTGACGGTCTTCCCCAACCCCGTATCGGGAACGCTGTTCGTCCGCATGGAACTGGGTGCGCCCCAAAACTTGGAACTAGAACTGTTCGACCTGACAGGCAGGAAAATAAGGTCAGCCAGCTTTGCTGCCGTGCAGTCCGATTTGTTGTCATTGGACATGGCAGGGCTTCCAGATGGACTTTATTTTTTATTGGTGAAAACACCAGTTGGCAATGGGGTTTGGAAGGTGGCCAAGGGGGGTTGATGGTAAAGCGATGCTTGGCAGTATGTGGATAAAACTAGTAAGCTGGTTAACTAAGATTCCGTTTCTTGGGGCAAAATTGCACCAATGAAAAAAATCCTCCACTTCCTCCTCCTCCTGCTCACCACCCAAGCCACCCTCGCCCAAGCCCCCCAGCTCGACAGCGCCCTCGCCTACCTCCACGACCACGCCCTGTTCAACGGCACGGTGCTGCTGGCAGAGAACGGCAAGGTCGTTTACCAAAAAAACTACGGCATCACCGACATCCGAAACCCGCAGCCCTTGCAGGTCTCGTCGGCCTTCAACCTGGCCTCCATATCCAAGCAGTTCATGTGTGCGATGGTCTGTCTCTTGCAGGAGGGCGGACGGCTCGGCTTCGACGACAAGGTGCAAAAACACCTGCCGGAATTCCCCTATCCCGATATCACCGTCCGCCAATTGATGAACCATACCAGCGGCGTGCCGGAGTATTTCGACCTCAGCGTGCGCTATACCGGGGCGCTGGACACGCTTGACAACCAGGCGATTATGCAGCTCTTGGCGGAAGTGAAACCGCCCCTCGACTTTACCCCCGGCGAAAAATGGCAGTACAGCAACACGGGCTACGTCGTGCTCGGTCTGCTCATCGAAAGGCTGTCCGGGAAGCCCATCGCCGACTATTTCACCGAAAAAATCACCCGCCCGCTGGGCCTGAAGAACACCTACATCTTCCACCTGAAAATGAAGACCTCGCCCGCCAACCGGGTCTATGGCTTCAAGCGGGAAGACGGAAAAAACAAGCTCGACGACCTCATGCGCTTCGACGGCATCGTGGGCGATGGCAATGTCTATTCCTCCGCCGAGGACCTGCTGAAATGGACGCAGGCACTGCACGGCGGCAAATTGCTGAAAGCGGCCACCTACGCCGAAATGAGGAAGCCTGCCCCGCTGAACGACGGCACGACCTATCCCTACGGCTTCGGCATCGGTTTCAAATGCGGCAATTGCGCAGCACACACGGGCGGCTGGGTCGGCTTTTTGAACCTGTTCTGGTCGGATTTCGACAAAAAACGGACGCTCGTCGTGTTGTCGAGCGGTGGGTCTTTTGCAGGCGTGCAGGCAGGGCTGCAATTTATGAAAGGCGATAAAATCGAATTGCCAAAAACACAACTGATTGACAATGTGCAGCTTATAGACGGCTCCGGCTCGCCCGCCCGCCGTGCGTCCGTGCGCCTGATGGACGACCGGATTTGGGAAATCGGCGACCTCCAGCCCTTCAAGAACGAACCCGTTTACGACGGCAAAGGGCAGGTGCTCGCCCCCGGCTTCATTGACACGCACAGCCACCATTTCTGGGCATTGGACGAAGACCCGTCACTGCTGCCCGCCCTCAGCCAGGGCATCACGACCATCATCACGGGGCAGGACGGCAGCAGCGAACCCATGGACACGCTCGAAGCTGCCATGGAGCGCCAGCCAATTTCCATCAATGTCGCCTCCTACACGGGCCATACCTCCCTGCGCCTGGATGCGATGGGCATGGCCGGTTTCCGCCGACACGCCACGGCTGCCGAGGTGGAAAAAATGAAGGCCAACCTGAAATCGGAACTCGAAAAAGGCTCGCTGGGCCTCTGCACGGGACTGGAATATGAGCAGGCGTTTTATTCCAACCGGGACGAAGTGCTGGCCCTCGCCAAAATCGCTGGCGAGGCGGGCGGGCGCTATATGAGCCATATCCGCAGCGAGGACATCAATATCGAGGACGCCGTGGACGAAATCATCAATATCGGGCGGGAGGCGAAGCTGCCCGTGCAGGTCTCGCATATCAAAGTGGCCATGAAGAGCAAATGGGAATCGAGCCGGGGCATCATCGCTGCCATGCAGGCCGCCCGTGCCGAGGGCATTGACATCACCGCCGACTGCTACCCCTACGATTTCTGGCATTCGACGCTCAAGGTGCTGTTCCCGAACCGGGACTACGACAAGCTCGCCAGCGCCGAATTCGCCTGCCGGGAACTCTTCGACCCGGAGCAGTCGAGGCTGTCGGCGTTTTTGCCCAAGCCCAGCTACAAGGGCAAGACCGTGGCCGAAGTCGCCCGCCTGCGCAACGAAACGCCCGCTCAAACGCTGGTCTGGCTCATCGCTGAGGCCGACCGCTTCGATGGAGCCCACCCCGACGCCGAGGGCAACACGGAGGCCATCATGGGCAAGTCCATGCTCGAAATCGACATCGCCAATTTCATAACCTGGCCGCATACGAATATCTGCTCGGACGGTGCCCCGACGAGCCATCCACGGGGACATGGTGCATTCCCAAGAATCCTGGCGAAATACGTGCGGCAAGAAAAGCTGCTCCCGCTGGAAACCGCCATCCAAAAAATGACCTCCCTTAGCGCCGAGCACACGGGCATCCTACAGCGGGGCCTGGTGGCCAACGGCTTCTTCGCCGACCTCGTGCTCTTCGACCCCGCCACCGTGCAGGACAACGCCACCGCCGACCACCCGACCGCCCTTTCGAGCGGCATCATGGCGGTGTGGGTGAATGGGCAACTGGTGTTTGAGAATGGGAAGGCGACGGGGGTACGGGCGGGGGTGGTGGTGCGGCGGTGATAGGAGGGAGCGTACTTGCTTCGGGAAAGGCCGTACCAACTTCGAGAAAAGCCAAACTAGCTTTGGGAAAGGCCGTAACAGCGTCCAGCGGAAACGAACTTGCTTCGGGACAAGGCGAACTTCCTTCGGGAAAGGCCGAAACAGTGTACAGAAAAGGCGTACTGGCTTCGGGAAAAGCCGAACTGGGGCTGGGAAATACGCAAGTTGCGAATAGGGGAGTAGGGAATGGCGGGAAGAGAAGGGTTTTTGTCACTGTATTGATGAAAGATGGGGGTTTTTGGCAAATTTAGGAATGGACATTGATGGGATGTGAAGGCAAGCCGACGGCGGGAGGGGATGTTGCCGAATTTATATTGATTCGCACCGAATGTAAGTTTGATGAAGCCGAATGTAGGATTTTAGTAAAATGGGAAAATAAGTATCCCAAATTTGAGATTAAGAAAGGATTGTAGAGCCTTGGCGATGTGGCAATTTGCTGGTTGCGGTTGCGAGTTACTTTGAGTGAAACGGGTAAGTAGAGGCGCAATGCAGATTTGAAACATCGTTTTCGGGAGTGTATTTGTTCGATGCAACTCTAATCAAAACAGCGTTGATAAATCACAAATATATCGATAAATAACGATAAAATATTCATTTCATATTTTTTAGCCTCTCATTACCACTTAGCAATCAACTTTTTTTCACAATCACAATCTTAATTATTATGGGTAAAGTTGTAATCAACGAAAAAATCATCTCGAAAGAAGGCTGCGTTTTCAACATTGTTGGAACGGTAGAGTATTCTCTTTTTCCCCCTTCTTTTGATGGTTTTGCGGGAACCGTAACAGGTTCAGGTAATCCTCCATGCCCTAACGGAACATGGAGTTTCGGGCTAATGGTTTCATCAAATGAAGGAGGCACTATCGAAGAATCAGCTTTTGATATTGTCATCGTTGTTAATGACAACAATATCTATAGGGTTAATGATGTTGGATGGAGAAAAGGGAGAAAGGAAGTTCCGAAATTTCTTAATGCCTCAACCGTAGATGAAATTCTACTGAATGAATTTAGAAGATTAGAAGATAGCATGAAAAAAGAAATTGCTGAGTTAACTTCTCATAACAACCTTAACAAAGATAAAATAAAGGTAACGGTTGAAGTCGAATATGGGAAATAACCCCCGTTGGTAAATGGTCTTCCCCACGCAGACTCTGGTTCAAGTGTCTGACCTTATCATGTCCCATAATTCTGCGGAAATTTCCCCCGCTGGCGCACCCCTTACCACTTCCATCAAAGAACGTTTTCGCTCGTCACGTCCCGATAGCTATCGGGATTGCTCGTTGACGGGCTTGGGTTGAGGCCTCCGGCCTCACATTCCAAAGTCTAAATCTAGGCGATGCAGCGGAGTTACTCCGGTCAGAGGTCGTGGCCAAAGCTCGTGCCGAGCGGTGACGCCCTTTGATGGAAGTGACAGGGTGCGCTTCAGCTGGTTGGAATGTGCAGCTTTTGCCGTATTTTTGTTCTCAAAATCCAAGCTATGCAGTTCGTAGATATTAAGAATGACATTGCATTTCGGAAGATTTTCGGCAACGAGAACAAGAAAATCATCCTCATATCTTTCCTCAACGCCGTGATGAAGTTGAAGGGCAGGGATGCCATCGAGGACGTTGAAATCCTTAATCCCTACCAACTGCCCATCATCAAAAACCTGAAAGCGTCCATCATTGACGTGAAGGCGAGGGACAAAAAGGGCAAGACCTACATCATCGAGATGCAGGTAGCCGAGCCAGACGGCTTGGACAAGCGATTGCTCTATTATGCCAGCAAGGATTATTCGCAGCAAATCGAAAGCGGCGAATACTACACCGAACTCAAGCCCGTGATTTTCATCGGGATTTTTGACTTCAAGTTTACGGAAGGAAAAAAATACCGCTCGCACCATGCTGTTTGTGATGTTGAGGATGGTGAGCGGGTCATCAAGGACATGGATTTCTATTTTATCGAACTGCCTAAGTTTACAAAACCATTGGAAGAACTTGTGGAGGTTACAGACAAATGGATTTTCTTCATCAAAGAAGCTGAAAACTTGGAGGTCGTTCCTTCAAATGTGGACGACGAAGGATTGAAGGAGGCTTATCAAGATGCAAACAAACATTCTTGGACAAAGGAAGAATTGGAAGCCTACGATTATGCGGCCATGAGAGAGCAAGATGAAAGAGGAAAATTGGTTCAGGCAGAGAAGAAAGGAGAGAAAAAACGAGAAATCGAAATTGCGAAAAAGATGAAAGAAAGAGGCTTGACGAATAAAGACATATCAGATTTTACAGGGCTGACTGACACCGAAATTGATAAAATATAAAATCGCCGAACAAAGCACTCCTGCCTATTTGCGCTAAGCCCAACCCGCAAGCCCAACGCAGGCGCAAACAGCAGGAGTGCAGCCGTTGTAAGTAATAAAAGAAAGAAAAATGAAATTAAAGAAAAATATTTTTTTTGCCATACTTATGGGTTTTGCTCTACTTTTAGGGTTACTTCCAGTTAAACCGATAGGTTTTTTCAAGCCAAATAATAAGTACACCCTTTTAATCAAAAATTGTAGTAAGGAGGGAAATTCTATATT
>JADLHE010000118.1 GCA_020848965.1 Saprospiraceae bacterium | reverse complement strand
CAAAACGCTTGCAAATCCTTTTGACAAAGAGCCAATTCTGAACACCGTGTTCTCGTCAACCGCCAATTGACTCCCTTCCTGTCGCACGCCAAAACCCTTGATAAATACCACCTCGCCATCTTTTACAACCACCACAGCAGCACCGGGCGTCCTCGTCAGTATCATGGAATCCTCGAAAAAAAGGTTGTAATCCTTGAGCATGGCCTCGAAAGCAGGGTGGAGTGGGGTCGGCGTTGGGCGTAGTTTAGCCCCCATTTTTACAGGCTTATCATCGAAATTGCTACAGGCCGCAGCAAGCCAAATTACCAGCAATGGCAATATGATACGTCGGATGTTAGTCATGTGGGCAAAGGTAGGGAAAATGGGTTTAACGGTGGGCGGTGGTTGGTTGTCGGTTGTCGGTGGTACGGTTGTCGGTCACGCCATACTACCGACCACCAACTACCGAACTACCGTCAACCGTTCACCGTTCACCGTTTCAAAACAAAGACGCTATCAACGCCGGGGGGGAGCCAACGGGTATATGGGAAGCCTTTCATTTTTTTGTAATCATTCATATCGCCAAAGGCAACGACGTACGCATCGTCCATGACCCACCAGTCGCTTTTGGGGCCGGGCTGCTCTTTTTGCTGGGTGGGGCGGTGCCATCCGTTGAACTCGAAGCCGCCGTCTATGCGGTCGGGCGTGATGTTTTTTTCCTTCGTCAAAAAATCGAGGGCGGCCCAGCGGGCACGGTTCCAGGAGAGGTAGTCGTGGGTGGCGGTGATGGAAAATGCGGCCATGAAAAGCAGTATTGCGCCAGCAACCCAAACCCGTTTTTTTGATAGAATTTGTTGCCTTACGGGCAAAATGAGCAGTAGCAAAAACGGCAGCGCTTGGATGAAATAGCGGTCGAAGCAATGCACGTCGAGCATCAAAAAGCCAGCGTAGAGTAGGGTGCAGCTTAGGCCGAATACCGCCACCGATTTTTGCGGATGGGTTTCGGAAAGTCGTTTCCACCCGTTTTTCACCAAAAGAATAACGGCGGCCATTGCTCCGCAAAAACCGCTGAAAATCAATACGTTGACTACCCAAGTTGGTGCAACGGGCTGCACATTGATAAAGTAAAACCCGTCCCTGAGCAGCTTGGGGCCGAGGCCGAGGTTGTAGAGCACATTGGCCCAAGGTAGCCGGGGCCATGCAAGTAGGATGGCTGCGCCAACAACTAGGCTTGCCAGCAGAGGAGCCCCGTTCTTTTTGACGGAAAGCCCATTGCGCAGCGACGAAAAAAACAGCGCCACCAACGGCAGCAAAAAACCGCCCAGATAGGCGGAAAGAATGCCAAGCCGCAGCGGGATTTCGGTAAAAGTGTCGTTGCCTATAACCTCTTTCAGCCGTTTGAAATTGCCGTAGCCATCCGGCAACCCCTGTGCTTGGGCGAGCCAGTCGGAGTAGAGGAAGAACAGCGCCAAAATGACCACCAACGGGCCAAAAGCGGTCAGCAACGCCTTTGGCCGCAGGCCGCATTGCACCAAATAAGCGACCGCAAAGGCCAGTGGCAGCAACAGCCCCAATTGCCGGACAAACACCGCCGCCAAAGCGAAAAAACTGCCGAGCAGCAGCCATTTTGCCTCGCTTTTTTGAAAATAGCGGGTGTAGAAAAGCACCGACAGCATGGTGAAGGCGAAGAACGGCACATCCGTCATATAGGTAAACGAAAGCGAGAAAAACAACGGATTGAAGGCCAGCAAAAGGGCAATCAACAAGGAGGTTTGGCTGCTTTGACCAAGCTCCCGGCACAGCCGATAGCCCGCCTGTATGCCGACCCAACCCAAGACCAGTGTGGAGCAGCGCAGGACGGTGAACGAGAAGCCGAAAAGCTTGCAAAACGCTGTACCCCATAGCACTTGCGCCAGCAAAGTCATGGAGAGCCAAGGGTCGTAGCGCAGTGTGCCGCCCTCGCTGAGGTTCATCGTGGAGCGGGCGTAGGAGAAATCGTCGTTGAGCGGGAAGTCGCCAATTGGATGGACGAGCAAAATGGCGAGCAGCCAGATTGCGGTCAGCAGTCCAATATTTAACCAATCTTTCATCCTGATTTCCTAATGCCCGCCACTTTGCAAGGCCACCTCTCCGCCCAGTTTGCGGTGCTCCTGAATCCGTAGGGTCAACAGTGCTGCAATGAGCAAAAGCACCCCGGCAAAGGTGACCGCATTGCGGGGGTCATTGCCTAGGAAGTGCTCCAAAATATAGCCGAAACTGAGGGTCTGTATCAGCATGGGCACGACAATCATCATGTTGATGATGCCCATGTAAACGCCGTAGCGCTCCTTCGGTATGCCGCCTACGACCATCAGGTAGGGGATGCCCATCATGCTGGCCCAGCCGATGCCGAAGCCTGAAATGGCCACGAAAAGCAGGTATTTGTTGGCGATATGCGGGAAAGCGAGGAAGCCGATGCCCGCCAATATGAGGCAAATGGTGTGGACGTGTTTGGCGAGGTATTGCTTCGCCAACCAAGCGAGGCCAAAAGCCGTGAGGAAGGTGACGATATTGTACCAGCCATTGACGAGACCCGTCCAACTGACGGCTTTTTCGTAAAGTTCAGGGTTGCTTTGTGGTGTGACGTTCCAGACGGAGAGCGCCACGCTTTTGGAGGAGTTTTGCCAATAACAAAACAAGGCGTACCACTGGAAAAGGTAAACCAAGGCCAGTTGCCACATGACCTTTGGCATCTCTCGGATGGCGGCGGGCACCTCTTTGAAAGGCAGCATAAGGCTAAACGGTTCCTTCTGGATTTCCTTCAATTCTTCCGCCGTGGGCGGTATTTCCGGTGTGGTACGCATGCTCCACCAAACCGTGCCGATGGAGCAAACAGCGCCAAGGAAAAAGGAGCCATAGACCCAAGTTGGGAGCGAACCGGTTGTTCCAACCAAAAGAAACGGGAATACATAAAGCGAAACGTTTGCAAGGGTCTGGCCTAGGCCCGTGAAAAAACTTTGGGCCTGGAACCCAAGGCCCTTTTGGTCGTCCACCAGCTTGTCGGCGATGAAGGCCCGGTAAGGTTCCATGGCCGTGTTGTTGCCCGCATCCAATAGCCAAAGCAAGCCCGCAGCCATCCACAACGAACTGCTGAATGGGTACAGGAACAGGCAAATGCTGCACATAATAGCGCCAATGAGGAAATAGGGCTTGCGCCTGCCCCAGCGAGGACTCCAGGTCTTGTCGCTGAGCGCCCCGATAATGGGCTGGATGAACAACCCGGTCATTGGCCCGGCGAGGTTGAGCAACGGGATTTGGTCGGGAGCAGCACCTAGCATGTCATAAATGGGCGTGACGGCGCTCTGTTGCAGCCCGAAACTGTACTGGATTCCGAAGAACCCGACGTTCATGTTGATGATTTGCGAAAAACTGAGCGGAACTTTCTTTAATTGGTCAAGCATGATGAGCCGTTTTGTATTGGCCGCCAAAATAGCTGAAAATTCGGAGTAAGCCACAGTTGCCATAATTCTACTTCAAATCATGGTGTTGAGCCTTTAAATTTAGGCGCTTGGATAGGTTATCTTAAAATTTTCTTAAAAAAATTAGGAAGTTATTCTCAAAAGAACGTTTATTTGCTCCGCAGAATAGACAACTTGAAAAAAGCGCATCCGAGGGAGATAATTCTTTGGATTCTTGAAAAATACTTTACTTTTGTTTTGAAATTAACCTAGCTTGTTTTCAATTCCTAGGTTGAATGGTTTAAGAATAAATGGTAGTACAATCTTTTTTACTGTGAGGGTCATTCTAAGACCTTCATAATAACAGTCGGGTGATTTCTTACAAGAGCGAGGCACGAAGTGTCGTCGCTCTTTTTTATTCTGCTACTTTTGCGGTTGGTGATGCTGGTTGCTGGATACTAGTTGCTGGATACTAGATGTTTGATACCCATTTTGATTGGGAAGCGTATCAACCGTCAGTATTCAGAACCCAAAAACTAGCATCCAGTATTCAGAAGCCTGAACCTAGCAAGTAGTTGGCATCCAGCATCTACAAACGAGCATCCAGCATCAAGTATCTAGCATCCAGCATCTTGTATCCAGCATCCAGCAACAATGATTCAAGCTACCAATATCCATAAATCCTACGGCGAGCTTCGTGTGCTCAAGGGCGTTGACCTTTCCATACAACAGGGTGAAATTGTCAGCATCGT
>JADLHE010000117.1 GCA_020848965.1 Saprospiraceae bacterium | reverse complement strand
TCTTCCCGCACGGCCTCGGCCACATGATAGGCCTTGACGTACACGATATGGAAGACCTCGGCGAACAGTACGTGGGCTACTCTGACGAGGTGGAGCGCAGCACACAGTTTGGTACGGCCTATTTGCGATTGGGCCGGGCCTTGGAGCCGGGCTTTGTACTGACCGTGGAGCCGGGCCTCTATTTCATACCTGAACTGATGGACCAATGGGAGGCCGAGGGCAAATTCACCGATTTTATCAATTATGGAGCACTAACAGACTGGCGCTCGTTTGGCGGCATCCGTATTGAGGATAACGTGCTGATTACCAAGGATGGGCACAAAGTACTGGGGCGGCCCGTACCGAAGACGGCGGAGGAGGTGGAAGCGTTGAGGGGTTAGTTTTTACGGCCAAACAAAAACATGCTATGATAAGGGAACATTATACCTTGGAACGGCTGACACCTTACAATGCTTACAGGTTTGAAAGTATTGGCGTAAGGGGCGTGATTCAGAAATTTGTCATTTTTGAGGAAATGGAAAATGGAAATTTCAATCTTGCTTTTGGTGACATTATTGATGGGCGAACTGTTGACAATGTAGTTACAAATAACCACGATGCTGAAAAAACTATTTCAACAGTTGTTAAAGCCGTTCACTTGTTTTTCAAGGATAACCCTTCTGCGAAAATAGAATTTGATGCAGTTGACGAGCGACGCATAAAATTGTACAACTGGATTTTTTCAAGGAGATACCTTGAAATCATAGGCGAGTTCGATGTTTATGGGTTCATAGACGTTAAGAAAGAGCGCTACTCGCCAAGCTCGTTTTACACTAAGTTTGAAGTCAGCCTTAAAATTGCTTAACTTGCCAAAAATTTTGATTCTGATGGTTGCTACTAAACAAGTCTCTAAACCTGATGTGATAGAGTATTCTGAGGAGAACAAACACCTCTTTAGCGAAGAGGCCATCCGTTTTTTTGAACTTGCAAAACAAGGCAAACTCCACTCCTCCAAGTTCTGGAGGCGAAAATCAGAATCTGTACTTGATTTGACCCGGAAAGCATTTGCCGAAAACCCCGAACAGGGCCTTAAACTGGTCATCGTCTCCATCTTGAACACCCTGCCAGAGCATACACCCACCGATAAACTGCAAGAATTCATCGCTTCCATTATCCAAGAATGGCAGTCGCTGCAAGCCAGCCGCACCGAACCTAGCCAGCCTGCGCTCATACTTCAGTGTTAGGGCTTAGTCCAAACCCATGTATTCCCAACACATCGTTGCAAACTTGGAGCCAGCCGCATCGCCAGCTACCATTGAGAAGTACTCACGGGCCTTCGGTTTATCACCGAGGTCGAAATGGCGCTTGCCGATGAACCAGCAGGCGGCGCTTTTCTTGTAAAAATCCTCCGATTCCAACAGCTTTTCAAAATAGGGCAACGCCTCATCGTGGCGTTTCAATTCATGCAGTGACCACGCATGGTAGAAGTTGATATTGTCCCTATCGGTAGCTTCGAGTTGGAGGTTGGTTTGCTGCTCCAATAGCCGGAAAGCCTCGTCGGCACGGGCATGGCATTTGTTGAAGCAGAGCGTTTCAGCGGTGTTGAAATAGGGCAGGAAGTCGCCCGTTTCCCGGAATTTTTCATGGATGGGTAGCTTGAACGCATCACCGGGTTGCAGGGCATTGAGGGCGAGATAATTGTCCAAGTCCAGCTTGAAAGTATCGGCTAGCAGGGCGCTCGCAAAGGCGGCCTCGGTGCTGTCGGGGTTCGATTGCAGGAACTTTTCCAGCGGTTTCCGCCATTTTTTGTCCCCTTCCTTAAACTTCAAAATGCCCTCGAAAAGCAAGTGGCTCGTGCCGGGCATCCGTTGCAGCGCAGACAAAGCCAGTTTATAATCGCCGAGCATGGCGCCGAGGTAGAACGCATTGCCGAGCACGGTCTGGTCGGCTTTTTCGTCCTTCAAAGAAAGGCGCAGGTAGTGCCGTGCGCTGTCCATTTTTCCATTGAAAAAATACTCGCCCGCCATGTCGCTCAATAGGCCGGTGTTGGCGGGGAAAAGTTGCCGAATTTGCCAATAGGCTGCCATCATACCCTCAAAATCGCCTCGGTCGCCGAGGTAGCGGGCGTAGTTGGAGAGCTGGATAGGGAGGTCGTCGTCGTTTTTCGAGTGGTCTTTGGCGGCCTTCAGTTGCGGCAGCAGCTTTTTGCTTTGCAACGAAAGTGCATAAAGCTGGCAAAGTCCCAGTTGTATGTCTTCCCGATTCGGCTCCAATTTCAAGGCGGCCACCCAGAACCGCTCCACACTGGTCGCCACAGAATCCGGCACGACGACCGGGCGCTCGCCCTTCTCCACGATGCCCGCCTCATAAACGTCTTCGTAAAAATTGCGCAGCAATGAGTTTTGCAAACGGGCCTCGTAGAGGTACTTGTTCAGCACCACGTTGCCCTTCATCATGATGGCGTCAATATTGAGCGGGTCTTGCAATAGGTAGCGGTTCACGAGGTCTTCTGCCTCGCCGAGGCGCTCGGCCTTCATCAGGGCGGTGGCATCCTCAATGATGTTCTGGCTGGAAATGGGGCAGAGGTTGCCCAGCAGAAGCAGTATAAAAAGTGCTTTTTTCATAGTTGCAGGCTACAAGATTGCATGGCTGTGTCATGCGGGAAACAATGAAACAATTCAACAATGAAACAATGAAACAATGGATTATCTAACCATCGGCAAATGCGGAATATCGTCTTCCAAATACTCGTCGCCACTGACAACGAAGCCAAAGCTCTCATAAAAACTGCGCAGATAGCTCTGTGCGCTTATTTTGATGCTTTCACCGGGGAAAAGCTGCTCCATATTGTCCAAGGCTGCCTTCATCAATGATTGCCCAGCACCCGTGCCACGTATGGATGGAGACGTGGCAATGCGCCCGATGGATACAAAATTATCATAGGAAACGCCCTTGGGCAGCAGCCGGGCATAAGCGACGAGCTTGCCGTCGTCGTCGTGGCCGGAAAGGTGGTAGCCTTTTAAATCCTTGCCATCGGCATCCAAGTAGGCGCAATTTTGCTCCACAACGAACACTTCTTGCCGCAGCACCATGATGGCGTAAAGCAGATGGGATGGCAACTCGTAAAAAGGTTTGCAGCGGAAGGATATCATGGGTTTCTTTGTTTAAATATCAAAATAACGCCAGTTGTGAGCGAGTAGGAATAAGCACCGGAAATGGTCTTGGACGATGTAACGGGAATCGTCTGCATTAGTTCGTAACCGTTCAGGTCATTCTCCAAAACAGTGGCCTGAATATCACGGGCGAGTTGGTCGCCGTTGGTCTCTTCCATTGTTACGCCCCATGTTGCCTTGGTTTTCGCCAAAGGCGCATCTATGAAAATCGTTTTGTAATTCATTGTTCATCAAAGTTTTACAACGACTTTGCCCGTCGTCTTGCCAGATTGGAGCAGCCGCACCGCATCGGGCAGTTTGTCAAAAGAAAGTACGTGGCCCACCCTTGGCTTGCCGATGTTGAGCGTTTTCAGCTCCTGCACATATTTGTGGAGCAGGTGCGATTTTTCATAAAGATAAATCAAGTTGAAGCCCAACATGCCCCGGTTGCCATCTGTCAGTTTCATCGGGTCAATCAGCGGGCGGCGCAGGTATTTCCAGATGATTTTGAAGAGGTTCGGACGGTTGCCGTGCGTGATGAAATCGGCGGCGCTGTAAACGATGCTGCGGCCCATTGGGGCCAACCGCTTGAAATCGCCCATGAGGATTTTGCCGTTGTTCGTCTCCAAAATCAATTCCAACTCCCTGTCTTTCAGTATCTTATCCAAATTCGGGAAGTAATTTTCGTCCCGCACGATGGGGAAATCCACGCCCTCTTGCCGCAGCAGGTCGAGCTTGGCGGTGCTGCCCACCGTGCCGATGGTGGTGGCACCAAGTAGCTTCGCAATGCGGTTGGCAAAAATGCCCGTGCCGCCTGCCGCACTGTGTACGAGCACGGTCTGCCCCGGCTGCAAATTGCCAAGTGGCACCAGCGCATAATAGGCCGTGAGCACCTGCACGAGGTAGGCCGCCCCTTCCTCGAAGGTCCAATCATCGGGCATTGGCATGGCGTACTGCTCGCCCATGTTCAGGTGCGTGGCATAGCCCCCGAAGCGGCAAACGGCCATTACCCTATCGCCGACCTTGGCCGAGGTGACCTCCTTGCCCGCCTTCACCACCACGCCCGACACTTCCAGTCCCGGCGTGAACTCGCCCTTGGGCGTGGCGCTGTACAGGCCCATGATGACGGACACATCGGCGAAATTGAGGCCGATGGCCTTCACTTCCACGGTCACCTCCTTGGAGCCGGGTTCCGGCAGTTCGTCGTTGACAAGTTTCAGGTTGTTGATATTGCCTGCTTTGAGGCGGTAGGCTTTTCGTTGCATAATGTTGATTTGTTTTCCCTTAGGGAAAGCAAAAGTAGGGGAAGCGGGCATACTTTTACGGGGGAATTTCAAACAACCCAAAGTCAAAAATGACCACCTTCCCAGCCAAACTGCTCCTTTTCGGCGAGCACACTGTCAACCTCGGTTCCCAAGCCTTGGCTTTGCCATTGCCCTTGTTTTCGGGTAAATGGGCTTATGCTCCGCAACTCAGCCCTTCGGAACTGGCGGCTCAACAGCAGCAACTGCCGCAGTTCGCCGATTACTTGGATGAACTGCATAAACGGGGCGAATTGCCCATAAAACTGGATGTAAAAGCCTTCAAAAAAGAGCTATCAAAAGGGCTGGTATTTGAATCCAACATCCCGATAGGCTATGGGGCGGGGAGTTCTGGGGCCATTGTCGCTGCAGTATTGAAGTTTTGCACAACGGAAGAAAAAGAGTTCCCAGTGGTCGAGTTCAGGAAAATGTTGGCCAAAATTGAATCCTTTTTCCATGGCAAGAGCAGCGGCACCGACCCGCTGGTTTGCTACCTGCAAAAGCCCGTGCTGCTTGGCGGGGAGGAAGGAGCGCTGGTCGTTAAACTACCCAGTAAAATCCACTTCATTGCTGAAGGCGAAGAACCCCAAAAGGGCAGCTACACTATCTTCCTACTCGACACGGGCATACAGCGGTCAGCTACGCCAATGATTGAATATTTTTTGAAGCAATCGAAAGGAATGACGCTTTCTTCCCGAATTGATTTTTCCTTGATACCGGATGTTTACGATGCCATTCTCGGCTTTTTGAACGGCAATTCGGCAGCGACTTATAAATATTTTGGAGCCATCGGGCTGTTCCAGTACAAGTTCCTTCGGGGTCTTATCCCCGTGAAATACCGCAAACTGTGGGCAGCCAGTTTGGAAGGTGATTTGTTCAAACTAAAAGTCTGCGGCGCTGGTGGTGGCGGTTTTATCTTGGGTATGACCAAAGATTGGGAAGGAACAAAGACTGCCCTTCCTAAAGAAAAACTGATTCCTGTTTTGCAATTTGCTTAAACAAAGAACAGGCAATGGGTAACTAAACCCTTTGCCTGTCCTGTCCAGAATAGTTCGAAAGCATTACGCTTTCACCACCTTACCCTGCACCACTCGCCCTTGACTGGTGAGGCGGTAGAAATAAATGCCAGAATGGAATTTGCTCATTTCGATAGAAATAAAAACCTGCCCGTTGGCTGCCCACTGCTGTTGGTGCAAAGCCCGGCCACTCATATCAAAAAGTTCTAGCCCAAGGCTGCCTTCCGCATTTTCCACACTGATATTCAATTTATTACTTACTGGGTTCGGGAACACCCGCACGTTCATCGGCAGCTGCTCGGCAGTGGCACTCGGTGGCGGCGGTATGAGCGCTATAGCCGCTTCCACCGCAGCGAGTGCATCCACCCGCCCGTGACCGTAAGTGTGGTTGGGCACCTGCGTGCCGGGAATGCCGCCACATTCTTGGTCAGTGGTCTTGGGCACAGCCGTTTCTTCGATGATTTGTTCAATCACGTCCACCTGTCCGGCCAATTCTGGGTTGGCGGAAATGATGAGCGCCACCATGCCAGCCACGTGCGGCCCGGCCATGCTTGTACCAGAGAAATTAGCATAAGACCCGCCCGGAATGGAGGAGCGCACGTTCACGCCTGGCGCCGATACATTGGGTTTGAAGCGGTTGCTGCCGTCCACCGTCACCGG
>JADLHE010000116.1 GCA_020848965.1 Saprospiraceae bacterium | reverse complement strand
TGCACATTGTCGGCGAAATGCTTGGAGGGCTTGGGGTAAATGCGGTTGATGCGTTGGCGGGCCTTTTCGTTGAGCTTGCTGTCGTCGAGCATGCCGCCGTTCATGTAAACGTTGAGCTTAACATCGGGCACGGTGCTCATCACATTGGTGATATGTGCGCCTTCCCCGAAGATGAGCGACATGCCCGGTTTCAGGTCGAGGTAGAACTGGGGGTCGGGGTGCTGTGCCGTTGGGATGCCTTGGAGCAGGAGTTGGCCGTCGAAAAGCAAGGAGCTATTCTTCCCCAGTTTTAGCTGCCCGCCAGAACGCAAGGCCAACATGCCCCGGCCATCTTGCCCGTACTGCATGGAGACGCCGTCGGCAATTTCTAAAATACCACCATTGCGGAACAACATACAAGAATTGTTTCCTTCTAAATTGACATGGCCGCCTGCATGAAGGTATTTTGAATTTTCGCTTACAACTAATTCAATGGCATTTGGCAAACAGATGTCACCGTCAATATTTACAAGGTTCATCTCGTGGCGAATGCTGTCGCTACCTTCGACCAAGGCGCCACGCAAGTAGGTAAAGGGCTGTGGCACAAGGATTTCCCCTGGAGAAATAATCAGGTTAATCGTTTGAGGGGCAGGTGTGTTGATTTCTGGTCGGCCTTCCACGTAATAAGGGTTCGCCGCACTGGGGTAGGAACCCATATCCGCATAATGCAGCATAAAATTCGTTAGCCCCTCCCCCAATGGGTCAGCCAGCAAAGCGATTGGAACATTGTAGCTTGTATCAACAAAAGTGGACTGTGGCGCTATAACCTCATCAATCTTGTTTACATAGAATATCTCGCTTAAACTGGCATAATTCATCCTCATCCGGTTATTCGGTGTAGTACCCGCTACTGGGAACAATTTGATGATGAACTCCCGAAGGTAGTTGCCAGCCATGTATTCAGTAGGGACACATGTTTCAAAATAACCCGAACTGCCTCCCCCTCCTGGGATGTCAGTGTACCAACGAAGTTGGGTGGAAGTGCCAGTCTCGTCGGGTATTTCGATGGCCATGATGATACCAGAGCATATATTATCCGGGCAGTCAGTTCCAGTTCTATATGTTGCATCAATAGTTGGCGCATCGGCAGTAAACGCACTGGCTGTGTACAAAGCATCCGATGTAAGCAGTATCTTGTTATTATCATTCAAAGCATTACGAAGAAAAATGGGGCGGGTGAGGTCAACAGTCTGTAAATCTATTCCTTCTGAAGGCGTGTTTTTCAAGCTGATGCAAATGGTGCTGTCAATTGGGCCATCCCATGTACCATCCAGCGTTTGGTACATCATCCAGTCCTTATAAGCAGTTACTGTAACAGAATTGTCATAAGGGCAAGCCAAGGTATCGTAAAAAAAGAATACAGCGTTTAATTGGCCAAAGCCGCTCAGGCTGGCCAATAGAAGACAAAGCGTTAAGGACTTTTTCATGAGCGAAGATTTTAGTGTAAAGAAAAGGTTCGCTCCAAAGATATTCCCACACATGAAGGGGGGCACAAAAACCAGCAGAACTGTCGGTGCGTCAACAAAAAAAAGCCGTCTGCATAAGACTTTCCAAGTTTTCGAAACTTGGAAAGTCTGAACGTTGATTTACACCTCCTCAAACCTTGCCGTGAAATGCCTTAAAAACGGCGGCTCATACACAATCTTAAAGCCCCTTGCCGACTCCCGGTCGTCCAGCAGCATCTCGAAGGTTTCGATGACATAATCAATATGGCTTTGGGTGTAAACCCGGCGGGGAATCGCCAGCCTGACCAGTTCCATCGGGGCGGGGATGAGCTGGCCACGCTCATCGTTCTTGCCGAACATCACCGAGCCGATTTCGCAACTGCGGATGCCGCCCTTTAGGTACAATTGGCAAACCAACGCCTGACCGGGAAACTGCTCCACCGGGATGTGGTGATAGAATTGCTTCGCATCCACATAAACCGCATGCCCCCCGATGGGCCGAATGACGGGGATTCCGAGCCTTGTGAGCGCATTTCCGAGGTAGGCCGTGCTCTTTATGCGGTAATCGAGGTAGTCCGGCTCAAAGACCTCCAAAAGGCCCTGCGCTATCGCCTCCATGTCCCGACCGCTGAGGCCGCCGTAGGTCGAATAGCCTTCGGTAATGATGAGCACGGTGCGGCATTGGATGGCGAGGTCGAGGTTTTTCAGGGCGAGGAAACCGCCCATGTTCACGAGGGCGTCCTTTTTGGCGCTCATCACGCAGCCATCTGCGAGGGCGAACATCTCCTGCGCAATCTGGCGGTAGGTTTTGTCATAATAGCCTTCCTCCCGGTGGTGGATATACCAAGCGTTCTCCGCAATGCGGCAGCAGTCGAGGATGAAAAGGATGCCGTTTTGCTTGCAAACCTCCGACACGGCACGAGCGTTGGCCATGCTCACGGGCTGTCCGCCCCCGCTGTTGTTTGTCACGGTGAGAATGACCGCCGCCACGTTTTCCTTGCCGTGCTGCGCAATATTTTCTTCCAGCTTCGCAACGTCAAGGTTGCCCTTGAAGGGCAGTTCCAGCTCCGGCTGCTTGGCCTCCGGCACGGGCAAGTCAATCGCCACTGCCCCGCTGAACTCGATATTGGCCCTCGTGGTATCGAAATGGGTGTTGCTGAAAAAGACCTTGCCTATGCCACCAATGCGGGAATAAAGCAAGTGCTCGGCAGCCCGGCCTTGGTGCGTCGGCAGCACGTAGGGGCAGCCCGTGAGGTCTTTGATGGCGGCCTCCATTTTCAGCCAAGAAGTTGCGCCAGCATAGCTTTCATCGCCCTGCATGATGCCCGCCCATTGGTTGGAACTCATGGCTGAGGTGCCGCTGTCCGTCAACAAATCCACGATGACCTCGGTGCTGTGCAAGAGGAAGGGATTGTAGGCGGCGTTTTTCAGGAATGTTTCCCGCTCGGCCTCGGTCGTCATTTTGATGTGCTCAACGACTTTGATGCGGAACGGCTCGATGATGGTCTTGTGCATTTACGATTTAGCGATTTACGATTTACGATTGTGGGGGGCCGGAATTGGCGGCAAAGGAAGGGGTTCTGTTTTCAATACAAGGTGACAAAAGTCAGGGTGGAAAGTCATACTGTCTTGAAAGGTTTGCTATGCACGCAATCCGCAACCACGTTGTGCGAAGAGCGTTTTTTCGACGCAGAAAATATCTGCGTCAAAAATCCTCTCAATATCTTTCATCTGCAATCTTGAATTCAAATCGGGCGACAAAAGCAAGGACTGGCAAAAGCGGTCTAGGAGTTTGATACCCCAGCAATCGGTTGTTGTTCAATGAAAAGCTATCACCAATTTCCATGTCCCTGTTTCAAGCTTGCGAAGCGGAATCGTCAAAATACTCGCCGATTTAACAAACATCACTCGGTTAAATGACTTTCGTCACCTTTTTTCCCTTTTATTCTCCGTGGCTTTGCCAAAATTTGAGATTGTGCTTCCCCATGAAATGCTAATCCACGAGATTCTTGCCAATGCCATTTTTTTAATAGCAAGAAGTCCCTTGAGCTACAAAAATGCTTGTTCCACGTATTATCATTTTCAAAATTTCTTAACTAAAAACATTGACATGAAAGAAAAATTACCTCACAGGAGGCGCAACAAACCATTGCTTCCAAGCATCATGGTTTTGCTTTTTGCCTTGGCAATGGTGGGTTCCGTGTCCGCAAATGGCCGGGAACTGACCACAACGGCGGCAGTGGATGCCGCACAAAAAATCACTGGAAAGGTCGTCTCCGAGACTGGTGAAACGCTGATTGGTGTCAGCATCCTCGTGAAAGGGACCACTGATGGTACCGTCACCGACGTTGACGGCCAGTTTGAACTGGACTTGCCCAACAATGCTATTCTTGTCTTTTCTTTCATCGGTTTTGAAACCCAGGAAGTTGCCGTCGGCACCAATACCTCCCTGCGAATCGTCATGACGACTGTCTCGAACAAACTGAACGAAGTGGTAGTGGTAGGCTATGGCTCGCAAAAGCGGAGAGACCTGACGGGCGCTGTTTCAACCGTTTCGTCAAAGGACATGGAAAACCGTTCAAACACGCAGTTCGGCTACGCCTTGGAAGGTAAAGCCGCCGGTGTGCAGGTGATTCGCTCCTCTGGCCAGCCACAAGCGGGCTTTTCCATCCGGGTGCGGGGCACGGCCTCCATCACATCGGGCAGCGACCCGCTGTACGTTGTGGATGGTGTGCCAACTTATAATATCAGCGAGTTGAACCCAGCGGATATTGAGAACATTAGCATCCTGAAGGATGCGGCCTCAGCAGCCGTTTATGGCAGTAGCGGCGCAAATGGTGTTGTGCTCATCACTACCAAGCGTGGCCTCAACCAAAAGCTGAAATTGACTTTCAACTCCACCGCAACCTGGTCGAAGGTTTGGAAAAAACAGGACATGCTCACGGGGGCGCAGTTTCAGGAATTGGCCACGGAGATGGGCGAATCCACCGACTGGGCCAAGTACAACGCCAACACCAATTGGCAGGACGAAGTGTTCAGGACGGCATTTTCCCAAAACTTCCATTTGGCGGCCAATGGCGGCACGGCCAAGACCTCCTATTATGTCTCCGGGTCGTTTGCCAATCAGAACGGCGTGGTCATCCAGAATAGCCTGAAAAGGGGAACTGTCAAGCTGAACCTGGACCATACGTTTTCAAAATACCTGAAAGTTGGAACATCGCTTGGCTACGATAAATGGGCCGACGTGGACGTGCCGGAAAACCAACGCAACGGCGTCATTGCAAGGCTCTACACCTCCATCCCGAACATCGGCATCCGCAACCCGGACAAGCCGGGGGAATACGCCCGCAGCCCTTTTATCAACGACTTGGAAAACCCCGTCTCGACGGTTTACCAGCCTGTTCACAAGTTCAAGAACGACCGCTATTTCGGCAACGTCTATGCGGAATCGGAAGTGGCTAAGGGACTGAAATTGAGGAGCCTTTTTGGCTTTGAAAAAAAGGACGGCATCTACACCTCTTTCCAAGATTCGGTACAGACCCGCTACGGCCAATCGCTCAAGGGTCTCGCCGCCGAAAACAACTACGATTTCAAGAATTGGATTACAGAGAACACAGCCAACTTCGTCACGAACTTCAACCAGCATAAAGTGGCCGTGATGGGCGGTTTCATCGCCTCCCGCCAAACCACCGACAACCTTTACAAATCCTCGCACGATTTCACGGGTGCTAAAGACAATTCAGTGGAGTCAGGCAACGTGCAGGCCAATCCTTATTCCGATTTCGCAAGGCTTTCCCACGCATCGGTCATTGGCAGGGTCAATTATTCATTCAATGACAAATACTACCTCACCTCCAACTTCCGGGCGGATGGTTCTGGCCAGTTTTCGCAGGACCATAAATGGGGCTACTTCCCTTCCTTCTCAGCTGGCTGGCGGATTTCACAGGAAGATTTCCTTCAGAACGTGCATGGTCTCGACGAGTTGAAAATCCGTGCAGGCTGGGGTATCGTGGGCAACGACCGCTCTCGCCCCTACGCATGGTACGGCTTGGTGGACACTTTGCAGAAATACCTGATTGGCGGCAATTTGGAGCCAGCCTTCATCAACAGCACACTCGAAAACAAAGACCTGCGCTGGGAAAAAACCAAGCAGGTGGACGTCGGCTTCGACCTCAGTTTGTTCGATTACCGCCTCACATTCACTGCCGATTATTATGTCAAAAAAACGGAAGACCTGCTGCTGGAAGTCACACAGCCAACCAGTACAGGATTTTCAACGGCATTGCAAAACGCTGGCAGCTTGGAGAACAAGGGCGTCGAGTTCCAACTTGGAACCAGGAACATCGTGAAACAGAATTTCAAATGGAACACCGATTTCAATATATCCTTCAACAAGGGCAAGGTGTTGGACATCGTAGGCACGACGCTGCACACGGGTGAGGTGAACCCCGCAGGTACCAGCTTGAACACGGCCATCGTGCAGGCAGGCTCGCCATTGGGTTCTTTTTATGGTAAAACATCGCTGGGCGTTGACCCTCAAACTGGCGTCATCAATTTCTTGAAGACTGCCGACGGCGGCGCAGACAGCGTAGGCATCATTGGCAACGCAAACCCGAAATTCATATTTGGTTTGAACAACGGCTTCACCATCGGGAACTTCACGCTGAACTTCTTCATCCAAGGCGTACAGGGCAACGATATTTTGAACGCCACGAGGATTCTTTCGGAATCAATGGTGCTGCCGATGAACCAGTCCGCCACCGTGCTTAAACGCTGGAAAAATCCGGGCGACGTCACCAATATGCCGGGCGTTTCTCCATCAAATTGGGACAACTCAGCGGTTTCCACCCGTTATATCGAGGATGGTTCTTATGTTCGCCTCAAGGCATTGACCCTGGGCTACAATTTCAAAGGATTGGATGCCCTGAAAATCAGCCGTTGCCAGCTATACGTCACAGCTGAAAACCTGCTGACTTTCACCAAATACTCCGGCTTCGACCCAGAGGTAAGTGCGTTCAGTTCCAACAGCCAAGGTGCCACCAACCAGAACACGGCCCCCGGCGTTGATTTCGGCACTTATCCGCAAGCAAGGGAGTTCATCCTTGGTTTGAACCTGACTTTCTGAGAAGGAGGTTTTTAATGGGTTTAAAGAGGTTTAATGGGTTTAGAAGGTTAAATGGAAACCTTTCAAATCAAACCAATCAAACAATTCAAACCACTCAAACCTCATCACAATTCAACATCAAAAAGAAATGAAAAAATATCCTTTTTATGCGCAAATCCTGCTGCTCGCATTGACGGCGATTGCGCTCGATTCTTGTTCGGATTTTCTGGACGACAAGCCGAAAACATCGCTGACGACCGGGAACGCCTACCAAACTGCCGCCGATATGGAAGCGGCGCTAACTGGCTGCTACAATATCTTCTACGGTTCCGATTTTTACCAATGGGAATACGTCATGCTGAGCGATGTTAGGTCGGACAATGCCTATCCTGGCGGCAACAACGAGGAGACTTTCTTCGACTATGACCGCTTCATCCTGCCGCCCAGCAACGACCATAATTTCGCCAATTGGAAGGCGCTGTACAAAGGTGTTGCCCGTTGCAATATTTTGCTCGACAAAATAGGGGACGTGAGCGACCCAGCATTGACGGACGAGCGCCGCAACCAAATTATCGGTGAGGCAAATTTCCTCCGGGCTTTCCATTATTTCAACTTGGTGAAAATGTACGGCGGCGTGCCGCTCGAACTGGAATCGAACACCGCCGACCCTGACATCACCCGCAAGGCAAGGGCCACTGAATCGGAGGTTTACGAACAGATTTTGGCCGATTTAGCCGTGGCTGCCAATTCGCTCCCCGATACTTATGGCAGCGATGCTGCTGTCAATAAGGTTAGGGCCACCAAAGGCGCCACCAACGCCCTTTTGGCAAAGGTATGGGCGCAGCGGCCCGACCGTGACTACAACCACGTGCTGGAGCATTGCAATGCCGTGATTTCAAGCCCAGCGAACTATGCACTGCTGGCCAATTACGCCGACCTTTTCGATGGCAATCACGACATGAACTCCGAGTCCATCTTGGAGGTGCCTTACGAAGAGGGCAACTGGTCTGCTTCTTCTTGGGGCATTGAGCTTTACCTTGCGCCAGAGGACGGTTGGCAGAAATACTGCGTGCCTTCCAAAGACCTCGTGGCCGCCTATGATGCCGATAACGACGTGGTTCGCAAGGATGCCAATATCGTTTTCTGGGCCACCGACGCCTCTGGCGCTCCCATCAGTTGGGCCGATGAAAACTGGAATCCCTGCGCCGACCCGAACACGGCCATTCCTTTCAATTACAAGCAAAAGCACCCGGCTGGCTGGGCAAGCGGCGATGATTATTATATGCTGCGCCTTGCCGACATCATTCTATTGAAAGCCGAGGCTCAAAACGAATTGGGCAACACCGCTGAAGCTGTCGCCACGCTCAACGAAGTGCGCACCCGTGCGGGTTTGGCTCCATTGGATGCTGGCATTTCGCAAGCTGACATGAAAAAGGCCATCCTGAACGAAAGGCGGCTGGAACTGGCATTCGAGGCGAGCCGCTGGGATGATTTGGTGAGGGCCGGTGAAGCTACCAACGTCATGAAGGCTTTGGACGAATACACCTACACTTGCACCTCCGGTGTGGTTGGCCCACCCGTGAAAATGGATTATTCGCATTGCGACCAAGACCATTGGGTTATGCCAATCCCACAGTTGGAAATTGA
Source organism: Saprospiraceae bacterium (assembly GCA_020848965.1). Lineage (GTDB taxonomy): Bacteria > Bacteroidota > Bacteroidia > Chitinophagales > Saprospiraceae > UBA6168. The sequence continues at coordinate 4,118 of JADLHE010000116.1, read as the reverse complement.
TGCCAACCCTAATTTGGTGCAGAATAAGGGGTATTGATATTGGTTATAATGGGTGATTAAATGCCTTCAATAAAAAAACGCTATGGCGGCTCCGCCATAGCGTTTTTTTTTATTGCTGATTGCTGTTCTTACATCGTAAACGGATACACCTGCCCGTTCACCGTATAAGTGCCTTGGTTGTCGCAGTTGCCGTTGCCGTAGTCCACATAAATTGGCAGGCCGTTGATGTCGAGGATGCCCTTGCCTTTGCTGACCCAATTGCAGTTATTGGCCTTTACGAGCGGGGTTTGGATGAGCCAATCCACGGTTTCGCCAGTAGGTAGGGTGCTGAAGATGCTGCCCGTTACTTCGTAAACATCGTCGCTGGCATCCCACCAAGTGGCGTGGCCAACCGTTTGGGTATAGGTTTGGTCGCCGGTGAAGCTGAACGTGTTGCCGTCCTGGTCGGTGAGCTTGATGCTGTTCGCATCAATGCGCAGGATGGCAGCATCGGCAGTGCTCTGGTTGGTGAAGGTGAATTGGCCTTCGATTTTCACGTTGTCCTCATAGTAGTTGTCGCCAAAAGTGACGATGATGGCAGCGGTCGGTTCCCAGAAGGCCCCGACGGTCATGGTTACTTTTCCCTGCTTGAATGTGCCGTCGTCATCGGTGCAGCCCGTGCCGAAATCAGCGGTGATGACCTTCGGGAAAACCAGCGGGTCGGTCGGTGTGACAGTGATGGTGCCGCAGCTTCTCTCGTCCACTTTGCCGTCTTGGAGGCCGTTGGCGTTCTCAGCGCCCCATTGGGCGATGTTGAAGGAAGAAAGCATGATTTGCTGGTTGGCCATGGCCTGTTTTGCCTGTTCAACGGCAGCTTTGTCAGCTTCGGGTGTGGTCTTTTCTTCTTTCTGGCAGGCGGTGAAAACCAGCACGATGGCAGTTGCAAAAAGCAGCAAGGATGATTTAACTGAATTCTTGTTCATAACTAAGATTTTTAGTTTGATGATGAAAAATAAGTACCCAATGCGTTGATGGTCAATCGCTTGTGAGAAACATCGTTCTGCATTGGAATCATCTAAAGAACGAGGGAGGGGAATCCTACCCTACTTTTTTTGGAAAAAAAATTAGCCAGTGATTTGAGTTGGTGTAAAGCACGACCAAAAGACCGGGCATTCTGCTGAGCCAATTCTAAAGCTTTACAGCTCCATCGTCCACAAAAAAAACTTGAACACGCTTGCCCAAGTGGAACAAATGCGTTTCCTTAGCGGAAGGAAAAGAGGGGAAGGAAAAACGCTCCCTTTTTATCCCGCACCACCCCTTCCGAAGCGAAAAGAATATTTCGGTACGCTTCGTAGGGCTAGGTTTAGGCACAGAATGATAAGCTACTGGTTTTTAGTGAGTTTTCATTCGGTGGGGGTGCACAAATGAAATCGTTGCCTGCAACTGTTCGGCAACACCACAAAAAAATGACATGTTATGAATCTTTCTAGCAGAACCACCTATTTCTTCCCTTTTATACTCTTATTTCTTGCATCGCTATATTTCATTCTCTTTTGCCATGTACCGTTAGAATTTATTCGTGCCAATACTTGGATAAACCATTTCAACAGAGAACTAGCAGAGTATTTCTTAAATTTTATTTCAGCTTTAGCTTTGACAATAATTTTATTCTTTGTGTTTAAAAAAACAGCTGGATTGTTCACAAAGTATAAATACCTGAAATATTTTCTATTCCTACCCCCAATTGTGATTTATTTAATAATGGAAAAAAATCCCGATTTTCACTTAGTACCTATAATTGCTGGATTAATTCTATTTTCTTCATTTTCAGGCCTCTCTAATCGTTATATGGGGTACCTGACAGACACCACGATTGATTATAAGAATATACTTGGGCAACCAGGAGTGGTCAATTTGAAAGACCTCGTACAACTTGAACAGAAGAACGGCATACTTTCGCTATCCAAAGCAATTAGACTTTTAAACCTCTCAAGAAAAACAGTAGTCACTTTTATTGATGAAAGAATAGATGAATGTGAAATCACTATTTTTACAAAAACCTTTAATGCCGAAAATGTATTTTCGAGTATAGTTAACAATGCAAAAAAATGTGGCAACTTAAAAATCAGGCAATATGCTTTTTAGGACAATCTTGAACTTTCGCAGTAAATAATATTGTTTTTTGTGCAAGTTGGACAGATGGAACAACAATGTGCATTTGTAATTCTTTTCAGCTTCAGCTGTGGTCGTTGCTTTTTTTACCAGTTTAGATAACCTGTCGGGCATTTTCAGTCCTTATCCCCCGCACACCAAACCGCCTTCGACGTAGCCGTCTCAAATAATTCCACCTCGTACAGCTCCACCGATTCCGGCAGGCCGCCTTGGATTTTCCCCACGAATTCCAGCACCAAATTCTCGCAAGTCGGCTGGAAGGGCAGCGTCACCAGTTTTTCATAATGCTTGGCAAGCTCCGCAACGACCGTGGCGGGCGTGGCCTCGTTCAGCACGAGGGCGTGGTCGTAAATATCCAACACGATGGTTTTCACCAGCTTTTTCAGGTGCTTGAAGTCCATCACCATGCCGTCGTTGGGGTGGCCGGGCTGGTGCAGGGGCTGGCCCCGCAGCGTCACGTGCAGCTTATAGGAATGCCCGTGGATATTGCGGCAATCGCCGTCGTAGCCCAGCAGCGCATGGGCCATTTCAAAGGTGAAGGACTTGGTGACTCGTATGGTACGGTGCAAAGGCATAGTTTGAAATTAAGGGGCGAAAAAAGCGGGTTGCCCGACGGTGGCGGATGATTTTTGACAGGGAATGGGGATGAAAAAAATCAGTGGCTTTGACAGGGCCAACGTCGGTGAGGTTCAAAACCTCGCTGATGTTCGGGAGAAAAAAATAATTGAAAATAAATTTGCGCAACCAAAAAGTTGCGCATAAATTTGCAACCAGAAAGTTGCGCATCTAAATTCTGAAGCAATGAAACAAGACCTATTTCAGGCCATCGCCGACCCAACCCGTCGGGCGATTTTAACTTTAATTGCCATTCAAGCATTAACGCCAACTGCGATGGCGGAGCAATTTGATATGAGCCGACAAGCCGTATCAAAACATATTAAAGTATTGCAGGACTGCGAATTGATTAGGCCAGAACAAGCTGGCAGGGAGATTTATTACCACTTTAATCCAAAAAAAATTCAAGAGATTGACAATTGGATTGCCCAATTCAGGAAAAATTGGGAGACTCAATTCAATCAACTTGACGATGTATTATCAACAATTAAAAAACAGAAAAAATGACGAACGATTTGCAATTTGATTTTACCCTTGACAAAGCAGCAAAAACGGTATTCATCACCCGGGAGTTTGATGCCGAGCTTTCATTGGTATGGGACGCCTTTACCACAGCGGAAATCCTTGACCAATGGGTGGCGCCCAAACCTTGGGCTTCAAGAACGAAATTCATGGATTTCAAGGAGGGCGGGCGACGATTTTATGCGATGGTAAGCCCAGAGGGATTGGAGCGCTGGGCAATTCAAACCTACACTTCCATTAGCCCAAAAACCAATTTCAAAATGTTCAATGTCTTTGCGGACAAAGACGAAAATCCTGAACCACATGGTTCTAATTGGGATTATACTTTTAGTGAAGAAAACGGCAAGACAAAAGTGCATATTACCATTTACAATGAATCGCTTGAGCGGATGGAGCGGATGATTGAAATGGGATTCAAGGAAGGTTATTCCATCACTATGATTAACTTGGATAATTTATTGGCGGCTTTATCCAAAAAATAAGTGTGAGTGAATTTGCAAGCACAAACCGAATTCAAAAAAAACTACATTTGCCACGCAAAAGCAAAATCAAAACAACAAAAATCAACAAATTTCAACATGAAGCATTTACTGCCAGTTCTTGCCGCCTTGCTGCTCTTCGCTTGCCAAGGCAACCAAAACAACACCGCCACCGAAACATCTGCCACTACTGCTCCCGATAGCCTTGCGCAATCGGCAACTCCTGCCGAAGCCCCTGCCGTGGACGCCATCCCCAGCCCTGCCGGACTGACGAAACTGGGCGAGGCTTCCGGCGACCTCGACAACGACGGCCAAGCGGAGGCCGTGGCTGTGTTCGACACCGGAAAGGAG
>JADLHE010000115.1 GCA_020848965.1 Saprospiraceae bacterium | reverse complement strand
TGCCTTCATTTTGTTGATTTTGGCACAACGAAACAATTTAGAGGCGGGCTACAATGAATAGCTTCGGCACGAATGCGGTCTTCACCACAACACTTGACTACGCAAGAACAAGAAACGGTTCAGCCTAGAGGCAACTTATCAATTGCTGACATGGAAATGCTGGTGCTCATCAACCGGGCGTCCAACATCACCGCTATCGCCGCCTTCCTGTATGGCAGCTTCGCTTTCTTCCTGCCCAACGGCAAAATCAACACCATTGTCAGTGCTTCCGTCGGAACCATCTTCTTGCTTGTCAACGTGTTCTACCGTTACCGGAAGCTGGAGGCCGTCAAACTGTACTTCTCCCTGGTGGTGCCGTTGTGGATCATGGTGGACACGATTTGCGTCGGCGGCGATTTCAGCCAGAGCGCTGCTTTTCTCGCCATCACTGCCATGATTTACGTGCTCTACGAAGATAGGAAAACCATGCAGCAGGTGCTGGTATTCGTCGTACTGTCCATGTACACCGCTAGCACCTTAATCGTGCAGTACAACGGCACCTTGTTCCCACCCATTGAGCAGCCGCTGGATGAACTGATCGTCATGGTCGTTTCGGTGATTTGGATTTTCAGCATGTTGGGCAAACGGGACAAAGAAAAAAAACGGCTCATCCAAAGTCTCGAAGAAAAAAACAAGACCCTGAAGGCTACCAGCGAAGAACTGGAGCGCTTCACCTTCATTGCCTCGCATGACCTAAAGTCCCCGCTGCGCAATATCTCCAGCTTCCTTGGCCTGATAGAGCGGGACATGAAGCGGGGCGATACCACCAATTTCTACCAAAACCTCGAATTTGCCAGAAAGGGGGCGCAGCAGATGCATTACCTAATTCAAGGAATACTTGAAATCTCCAATATCAACCAAGACCAGTTTGCCCATAGGGCCAACTATGATTTGGGGCAATTGATGGAAATAGCCATCACTGGCCTCCGGCTCGAAATTGCCGAAAAAAATGCATGGGTGCAACTGTCCAGCATGCCGGAATATTTTTGCAACGATATAGAGTTTACGCTGCTTTTTCAAAACCTCATCCAAAACGGCATCAAGTACAATACATCGCTGCAGCCAAAGGTGAGCATCCACTCAAAGCAGGACAATGAGCAACTGAAAATCATTTTTGAAGATAATGGCATCGGCATTGAGCCTAAATATCACAGCTATATTTTCGAGCATTTCAAGCGGCTGCACACCCAAAGTGATTATGCAGGAACGGGACTTGGCCTATCCCTCTGCAAGAAGATTGTCGAAAAGCACGGTGGTAGCATCAGCCTGAGCTCTGAGCTGGGCAAGGGCAGCCAGTTCATCGTGGCCTTGCCGGTCAAGCCCGTGCAAGTAGCCTCAACGATGCAATAAAACCAAGTACTCCAGGTTCTTCTTGCCCTCCGCTTCCACATCCGTTTCCACCAGCCCAGCCTGCCGGAAACCCAGGCCCAGCGCACAGTCCAGCACCCGTCGGATGGCTTGCTGCCGCAATTTTTCCTCCTTCACAATGCCGCCTTTCAGCGCCCGGCGCTGCTCCAGTTCAAACTGCGGCTTGATGAGCAGCACAGCAAAACCGCCGGGTTTCAACAAGCTTGGGAAGGCGGGCAGCACATGCGTCAGCGAGATAAATGACACATCGCAGACGAGGGCATCGGCGGGCTGGCCGCCCATTTGCTCCAGGCTCAGTTTTCGAACGTCCTGGTCTTCGTAAAAAACCACCCGTGGGTCATTGCGCAGCGAAGCCACCAACTGGCTCGTGCCCACGTCCACGGCCACCACCTTGGCAGCGCCGTGCTGCAAGGCGCAATCGGTGAAGCCGCCCGTGCTGGCGCCCACGTCCAATACCGTAAGTCCCTGAAAATCAATTTGGAAAGTTCGGATGGCCTTTTGGAGCTTCAGGCCGCCCCGGCTCACATAGGGCAACGGGTCGCCTTTCACCTCCACCTTATCAGAAGGCTGTACCTCGTGCGAGGGCTTCCCCACTGGCCGCCCATTGCTCATCACCCGCCCCGCCTTGAGCGCCAAGTGCGCCCGCTCACGGGATGCGAAGTGCCCATTTTGCACCAACCACGTGTCAATGCGCATAAATACCAAGCCTTGTCACCCCTGATTGGATGACGAGGCCGCAAATATTTGAAAAAAAGGAATCTACAACAAAAAAAACAATCGGGCTTTACCTCCACGCACCTAGACTACATACCCAAAGGTTCATACAATTCATTTTCTCATCCTTAAATCAAACTAAAATTATGAGTACAGTTACCGTGCGGTACGTCCGCTACGTGCCTGGCCGTCGTCGTCCACGTTCGGGCGGCTTCGTTTCCATCAATCCTGATGTGGTCAGCACCAGTTCTGCTGGCTCCACCATTTCGGTCTTCGTGCCCGACACCCTGGAACACGAGGGCACCAATCTTCCTTTTGCCTTTACCTCCGTTGTTGGCGCAGCCAACGGCAACCAAGTTTACACCACGCCCAACGACCAAACGGTCGTGGTCGGCGAGGGGAACATCAATGTGCTGGTGGTATATGCGACCATTGGCAGCGGTGGGGACGGCGGGCCTCAAACATGGGTGGATGCCTTCAACGTGAACACTGGCGCACTGATGGACGATGATTTCGTGCAGGTTTTCGTGCGGGGTGCACTTGATTCGGGGGATACCTCCAACGCCAATCTCAATGGTGCGGTGGCTTCCAATTCCGACAAGACCTTGACCGCCTTTGATTCAGTGGCAGGTCAGCCGTTCTTCGAGTGGAACAAAGTGGGCAGCAGCAGCCCCGTCGTCAGCCGCAGTTATGAACTGTCGAAAGGCGAGTCGGGCTTCCTGTTTGCATTTTTCAAACGAAAGGACGGACGTCCCATTCCGGGTGACATTCTGCCATCTTACCCACCCGAATCCTATACCTGGGTATCGCCGGGCGTCAAGGTGGATGCAGGCGGAATAGGCTTCGGCCCGAATGGTCCGTTCCCTATTGACCCTTGGGGTCCGTTGAACGCCAAACTGATGAGTGCTTTCGTGCTGGTTTCTGTTGCCTCCAATTTCAATGAGAAGATGCGGGCAAAGACACATGAACTGGCCGCAAGCTACCTGCGGGATATGGCCAATGAAATTGGCAACCTCGCTCAGCTTGACAAGGGCAAGGGCTAAGAATGGAAAAGGCGTTTGTAACCAGTTCGCTGGCTGCAAACGCCTTATTTTTATGAGAAACTGTTGCTTATTTCCTCACCTTCGGCAACAAATATATCCCCTCCCCTTCCAGCCGCACTTTTTGTTCTTTGAACAGCTTGCCGAGGGTCATTTTGAAGGTCTTTTTGCTCATGCCGAACACCCGTGTGACCTCCTCCGGACTGCTCTTGTCGCCAAAGGGCAGGAAGCCGTTGTTTTCCTTCAGCTTCGCTAAAATCTTGGCAGCAGTATCGTCCACCTTGCCGTAGCCGGGTCGCTGGAGGGTGATGTCGAGCTTGCCATCGGGGCGCAGGGTCTTGATGAAGCCCTTCTTCTGGTCGCCCCTCGTTACCCGCTCGAACAGCTCGTTTTCGTAAATCAGGCCCCGGAACTGCTGGTTCACGATGACGTTGATGCCGAGGTCGGACTCGTCGTCAATCAGCACGTCCACCACCTGGCCTTGTTTGAGGCCAAAAGCCTCCTTCTCCAAAAACTTCTGGTAGCGGCAACTTGCCACGAGGCGTTCCGTGTCGGCATCCAAGTACAGATAGGCCATGTACCAGCCGCCGACCACCATGCGGCCCGGCTGCTCTTTGTAGGGCACGAGCAGGTCTTTTTCGAGGCCCCAGTCGAGGAAGGCGCCGACCTCGTTCACCTCCCGCACTTGCAGGCAGGCGAATTCGTTCAGCTTTATCAATGGCTCGGCCGTGGTGGCGGTGATGCGGTCTTCGCTGTCCTTGAAGATGAAGACCTTGAGGTATTGGCCCTCTTCCAACCCTTCCTCTGGGATGAACTTATTGGGCAGCAGCACTTCCCTCGTGCCTTCCCGGTCGGTGAGGTAAACGCCGTTGTCGGTTTGGCGGACGGCACGAAGGCGGTTGTGTTTGCCGAGGAATATCATTTTTTAATGATGAATGATAAATGATGAATGATGAATGGGGGGCGAAGGTAGGGAAAAAGGGCAGGTGATGCTTCAATTTCGGGTGAGTGGCATTATTATCGTCAATTGCCTTTGAAGGGGTTTACGACAGTTAGTTTTTTTTCAATGACCAAACCATTCTGCATATCCTCACTATAAAGGATGGTTCTGGGCCTTTAGATAGACCCAAAGGTTGGTATCAAAAAACGACTTATCTGGCATTGCGTTCTTCCCTATTGGGTATTTCTATTTTGGAAGTGATGACGCCTGTTGATTTGGCTGCATCCAGAAACGCCTGCCGCCGCATTTTCAAATCATGAGGCGCAGGAGGAGAGGACACACCCTTCAACTCAAAACGCACCGCTGCCTTCTCCAAAATGGCCACTATCTTGTTGAGCCATTTCAAGTCCTTGTCTGATTGGAAATGTATCGTAATAACCATTGCTTGCTGTAGTTTGGACAAAAATAAGGAATTTCCGGAAACCTAGGTACTGCGCTTCCTCCAGTTCCGCTTTTGGGATGAGCTTGTTGAAAGAAGTATCTTCCTCCACAGTGTTTAGGTCTGTTAGACGCAGTTCACCGAAACTTGTTTTTTATTGCCATAGCCTGCGCTAAATCGGCTATTGGTTCGTTCCTTTGTGCAGCACTTCAATCTTGCTATATGAAACTGAAAACATTGCTCTTGATTATTATACCTATTTCGATAATCGCCTATTTTGCTGGGTGCTTCCCAAGGAAAGACGAATACGAAAACATGCTTCATAGACGGGATGATTTTCTGCATTTCATCCATAGTGCTTATCAGGTGGATGGCAAATACTACCTATCTGGTTGCAGCCACTGGTTTGGTGAATCGGAACGGGAAATAAAGCAAGGAGATAGCTTCATGGGGCACCCCAGTCACCATTGCGGTACAAGCTATACGGTTGAAAGGCTGGATAGTGACAGTATTTATTTTAGCTACGAAATAGACTGCCTATCCATGTATCGGGTTGTGACAAAAGGAGCCTTCTCCATTCCTTGCCAAAAAGACAGGTCGGTTGCACCTGAAATCCTATTTGAAGGGGAGAAAATTGATTCTTTTTTGGCCAAAAAGCATCTTGCCGAAGGCAGGATTTACCTACTGATAGCAGCAGGATTGCGTGACAGCGGCAATATATTCGAAAACGATAGTTGTAGGATTGTAGCAGAAGAAAAATACGGGTTCAAAGAATATCCTATTTTGGGGTGCATGCCTCTGGAAGACAAGCAATTATTGCTTAAACAATACAACGATATAGTTTTCGCCCACCTCAAAGCGCAGCAAAATTTTAACTATTATAATGCTTATGACCTTACCGGATACTTTAACACCGAATTACAAAAATGCCGACATGAGAAATTCAATCGTGATAGGGCTTTGAAAAACCCGCCCTCCGGGAAGTAGCCGTTTTTAAAATTGATTTTTTTTATTTGATATAAGATATAAGACGTAAGATATAAGATTTTAGATTGCGGGCCGTGCTCCCCACAATCTTATATCTGATTTCTTACATCTTATATCTTATATCAAAACCACCTCACGCCACCATCGCCATCCCCTTGTACAGCGCCTCCTTCTGCACCCGAATCTTCTCCGACTTGATATACTCATCAAAGCCCATCAAGCTATCAATATAGCCCGTGGGGCCGATTTCGATGATGCGGTTCGTCACGGTAGAAAGCAGGGCGTGGTCATGCGAAGTCATGATGAGGTTACCCTTGAACTCCACGAGGGCATTGTTCAGCGCCGTGATGGATTCGAGGTCGAGGTGGTTGGTCGGCTCGTCGAGGAGGAGGAAATTGGGGAGCTTGAGCATCATCTTTGAGAGCATACAGCGCACCTTCTCACCACCCGATAGCACGCTCGACTGCTTGTAAACCTCTTCTTCCCGGAAGAGCATACGGCCCAAAAAGCCCCGGATGAACATCTCGTCTTTTTCCTTCGAGAATTGGCGGAGCCAATCAATCAGGTTCGTATCGTTGTTGCCAGTGAAGTATTGGCTGTTGTCGTTCGGCATGTACTCCACGGTGATGGTCTGCCCGAAATCCACCATGCCCGTGTCCGGCTTCACCTCGCCCGCCAGCACTTGGTAGAGCGTGTTCACCGCCGTGGTATTGCGGCCCAGCAGGGCAACCTTCTCGTTGCGGTTCAGGGTGAAGTCCAAGCCCTTGAACAGCCATTCGCCGTTTTCGTCCCGCTTGCCCAGGTTCGTTACCCGCAGCAATTGGTCGCCCGGCTCCCGCTCCATGTTGAAGCGGATGAACGGGTACTTGCGGCTCGACGGCTCCATTTCATCAATATTGAGCTTTTCGAGCGCCTTTTTACGGCTGGTAGCTTGGCGGCTCTTCGAGGCGTTGGCGCTGAACCGGGCGATAAACTCCATCAGCTCAGCCCGCTTGGCCTCGGTCTTTTTGTCCTTATTGGCCCGCTGCTGCATGATGAGTTGGCTGGTTTCGTACCAGAAAGTATAGTTGCCGGAGTAGATTTTGATTTTCTTGAAATCAATGTCCACCATGTGGGTGCAAACCATGTCGAGGAAGTAGCGGTCGTGGCTGACGACGATGACCGTGTTCTCGTAGCCCGCCAGAAAATCGGCGAGCCAAGTGGCCGTCTCCGCATCGAGGTCGTTGGTAGGCTCATCCAGCAGCAGCAAATCGGGGTTGCCGAAAAGCGCTTGCGCCAGCAAAACCTTCACCTTTTCGGGGCCGGTGAGTTCCTTCATCAGCTTATAGTGCAGGTCTTCCTTGATGCCCATATTGCTCAGCAATTCGGCGGCATCGCTATCGGCGGTCCAGCCGCCCATGTGGCCGTACTCGTTTTCCAGTTCGGCGGCACGTAGGCCGTCCGCTTCGCTCGCATCGGGATTCATGTAGATGGCGTTCTTCTCCTCGGCGATGCGGTACATCTCCTTGTGGCCCATCAGCACGGTGTTCAGCACGGTTTCCTCCTCGAAGGCAAAGTGGTTTTGCGACAGCACCGCCATGCGGTTGCCGGGGTCAATGCTGATGCCGCCACGGTTGGGTTCTATCTGCCCGCTGAGGATTTTAAGGAAGGTGGACTTGCCCGCCCCGTTGGCGCCGATGACGCCATAGCAATTGCCACGGGTGAACTTGAGGTTTACTTCGTCAAACAATACCTGCTTGCCGAACTGAAGGCTGACGTTATCTACTGTTATCATGTTTGCGGTAGCACGGACTGCCAGTCCGTGGTGTTTGTTGTGATTTTGGCAACAAGGCCCTTTTTCAAAAAGGTTGCAAATGTAGGAAAATTGATGGACAAGAACTATTTTGATATTCGAATCAAAATGCCATATTTGCCCTGAATCGTTAATCAAATTAATATCAATCAAGATGAAACGTACTTCTCTATTGCTCGCTTTCTTGGCCATCACCTTTTTTAGCCTAAGGGCACAAGTGCCCAAACCATTTTTGCTCAAAAACATCAACACCATTGGCTCATCGCAATGGCAATGGAGCCAACCGACGAACTTCACTTTATTTAAGGACCAAATCTTTTTCGGGGCCTCGGACGGAGATTACCGGGGTTTCTGGAAAACAGACGGCACTACTGGAGGCACGGTCAGGGTAAGCGATGTGCAGGCCCATGTGGGCAGCAGCCTAGCACCATTTCCCGTCATTGGCGACAAGCTGTTCTTCGCAGGATTTAACCAGCACAACGGCGAACATGGAATTTGGGTGTCTGATGGTACCGTGAACGGCACTTACCTCGTCAAGAGCTTTGGTACTTCAACCTGGCCTGATTTCGAGAACCTTACCGTCTTCGGCGACAAACTGCTTTTCGCAGCAACTGACCAAAACGGCAGGGCGCTCTGGGTATCCGATGGCACGCCAGACGGCACCATTCCGCTCCAATACTTTGCACCGAGTACCACTTTTGAGCTTACTCCCAATGAATTGACCATCGTTGGCGACAAGGTTTATTTTATCGGGCACAAGACCGACAGCCAAATCGTCCTTTGGGTGACCGATGGAACGCCCGACGGAACCATTTCCCTACGGGTATTTACTGGTACAAGCAGTCCTAAGCTCAGTGATTTCACGGCATACAATGGCAAGGCAATTTTCAGCGTCGTATTCCCCGATAATATCAACTACCTATACGTCTCGGATGGCACCGTCAACGGCACCAAAAAATTGGCAGACTTCCAAACAGCCTACACCACTCCAAACCCCATTGCTCATTACAAGAATGAAGTTTATTTCGCTGGCATTGATCAAAATGGCAAATGGGGGCTTTGGAAAACAAATGGCACTGAAGCTGGTACCCATCCTATCACCGAAGAGCCTTGGTTTAGGCCCACCAATTTTTTGGTAAAGGACAACTGGCTATATTTCCTAAAAAACGGCCAATTGTGGCGAACGGACGGCACCGCACAGAACACCACCCTGCTTGATAGCATCGAATATTCCAGTGGCTATGCTGACCAACCGCTGACCATATTCAACGACAATATCTACTTTGACGCACTGTATTATGATGAAAATGGGATGCCCACCAGCCGCCAGCTTTGGGCCACCAATGGCGAGCCGGGCGATTTGCACCTTTTCAAGCAATTGACCCAAAATGGAGACGCAGACCCGACTTCCTTTTACGAGCATGGCGGCAAGCTCTATTTCTGGGCCATGAAGGACAATGAATTTGGCGGTACTTTTGGGCCTGTACTTTGGGCAACAGATGGCAGCCCAGACAATACAGCCCCCATCACCAATCTCTTCTGGGGAGACCGTTCCCGCTTCGTGCCTGTCAGCGACCTGCTCTATGTACTCGCTTATGAAAATAGTGGCGATGCAACGACCTCCCTATTCTTTACCGACGGCACCAACGTCGGGACGCTACTGATGGTACCCGACGATGCCGATACCCTTGGTGTTGAACTCGAAACGGGCTATGCTGTGCTCAACCGAAGCCTGATTTTCGGCAACAGGTTCAGTGGCGCCATTGGCAATGAGCCTTATATCATCACCCCGGACGGCGTCAGCGATGCAGCTCCCTTGACCCAGCCCGCCAGCCGCTTGCTCGCCTACCCCAACCCCAGTCATGGAACAGTGAATTTCGTGCTGCGCAATACCGCAAACCCAGTCTCCCTGCGCATCTTCCACCAGAACGGACAACTGCTGAACCAACTCGAACTGGACCGCCACCAGACCGAGTTCCCGGTGGTGTTCCCCGCAAACGGCATTTATTTCGCCGCCTTCCAATTGGAAGATGGTTCGGTTATGACGGAGAAGGTGGTGATTAGGGAGTTTTGAGTTTTGTTTCTTAACGCAAGGGCGCCAAGTCGCAAGGACGCAAGGCATACTCAAAAAACACTTTGCGTCTCTGCGCCGCTGCGCCTTTGCGTTGATAACAGCCTAACCGCTTTTCACTTTCCCCTTATTTTTCCCTTGCCAAAATTTTGTGATATAATTTTTTCGTCCTTTCTTGCAGCCGCTTTCGAGCCACACACCACTACGTTGAAGAATACCTGTTTACATACTGGAGAAAACGACAAAGAAACCAACAGATGCCCAGGCAATGACTGTACTCGATTTTCTCACAAGGCTCACCTCCATCAAAAGAGCAGCTTGGCAGGGCGGCAAAGCCCCGCACAAGCCCGTGCTGCTGCTGGCCGTGGCGGAAACTGTAAATAAATTACTTGCACAATTCTATCAATCTCGGCTCTCCATTGCTCATAACATACGCTTCTCCCCTTTGTAGCTTACCCAATTCATGCAGCATATCCTTCGCTTTATTAGGTGAAATGCTAAATTTCTGTTCCAAAAACTTATGTGAATTCGGAGTAGATTTCAGCACAATTGGAAATTCAATTAACTCTAAGAAGTTAAATGATTGGTCATAATCATCTGGTGATTGGGAAGCTAATACAACAGCCCCACCAGTAGAACGTACTTCCCTAATCATCTTTTCAAGAATCTTGGCACGCTTGCTATTTTCTAAGAAATAATGCGCTTCATCAATTACAATTACTATTCGAAGTTGCCTAGCTTTTGAATCTGGGTTAACCGGGGCTTGCCCTAGTTTCCTAAGTTCCTGATAAATTTGATTTAACACAAAAAAGCAAACCAATTCTTTATTTTCAATTTCATGGATGTCAACTACCAATGTTTGCCCTAGCCATGATTTCAAAATTGGTTGGTCTTTCTGAGCAAAGTAGTTCAATTCTATCAATGGACGAAGCACAGAGGTTAGGCTATCTGGTTTAGAACTTATTTGAAGCAATTCTTCCCTTATTAAGTTGAAATCGGGGTAAGGGGAATACCTTTCATAGCAATTAATGATTGCTTTATAAAGATTTTCTTCCTGTACTTTACCGATATTAGCTTCCACATTTTTTACTATCTCAACAATTCTGCTTGCTCGCTCTTTTTGTTCCTTTAATGTACTAACGCCTTCAAATACGTTCAGTGGTATCGGCTCAACTTTTACATTGATAACTTTTGCTTTTGTTTTTTCAACAAACGCAGCATCATTAGCTATGTCACCATCCTTATAATCGAAAATGATGAAATGCGTGTCAAAACGTGAGGCAGTCCTAGTCTCGGAGAGCAAGTGCTTTAAAAAGTGAGTTTTACCTGAACCTGAACCTCCTATTATAGCAAAATGCGGGTTGTTTGCTACATTTATTTTGTATCGAACATCGTTTTGCGTACTCTTATCTTTACCAATTCGTACTTCAATAACCGAAGTGTCTTTGGAATTTTCTGTATCTGCATGGGAAGGTTTTTCTTCACCTTTCTTAATATTTCCCACATTGGAAATCATAGAAATATAGTCATAACCAGATATTTTCTCAGTCTCCACACCAATTAACCAAAGACCATGTTCAATGTGCTTTGTCAACAAATCTACATACTCATCACCTTCTATCTTTCGCTTGTAACGCTGGGAAACTAATGATTTGAATAGTAACCCCTGACTTTGTTCGAAGGTCGTAAGTTGAAGCGATTTTCGCTTAACGTTTCGTGGTAGTTCCTGATTTTCAGGCAGCTCAGCTTCGGCTTTAGTTTGTAGTGACCTACCAAATGCAATGCGCAATGGAATGTAATCATCCTGACCACTTAACCGAAGTTTGCGCTTTACATTGTCAAGTTGTAGTGAAGCGCCTTCTGAAAGTATTATTCTGTCTTTCATGAATGTACTGGTGCAAATTTGTAGCCTGGTGTTATTTCTGGTTTCCGGCTTTCTGGGTTAAAAGTAATTGAAAATTCATTGGCAATATAGGGCGATAAAAGTTCGTAATAGTCTTCAACTATTTCTTTGTCCTGTGAAAGAAGAAAAACTTGATGGCTGGCCTTCGGGAAATAATGTTTTGCCAAATTTGCCCGGTGTATGCTGTCTAATCTACCGTAAGGAGTATCTACAATAATCGGTATTTGCTTTCCCGATACTTGAGTTAGTGCCCAAAGCAGGGAAATAGCATAGATTTCCTTTTCTCCTGCTGATAGCTTTGTTTTGTCTTTCTCTTGGTTACTTACTCCGTACAGTTTAATTTCGAAGTTCCGCTCAGGTAGTATTTCAATCTTTTTGATTTGCCCTTCCTTTTGGGCGAGTAGATTCCACATTTCAAAAATAGAGGCTTCCAATTCGTTAACCCGCTTTGCCTGAAAAGCTATTTGAAAGTCATGAATAGACTTCTGCATTTTATCGCAATAGTCAATTTGCCGCTTTTGTTTTTCATGCAAGTCTGCATCCCCCTCCAAGTTGGTGATTTGCTTTTCCAACTCAGTGAGCTTTCGACGACTTTCCAATATCTCATGCAGTAATTGCTCCATACGTTCCTCCTTTCGACCAATGTCTTTTGAAATATTCTCCTTTTGTTCAAACAGCTTCAAAATCTCGTCACTCGAACCACCTGAACGCACTTCCGTTTGCTGGATTCTCTGCATGGCAATTTCAATTTGCTTAAGCTTTTCAGCTTTGCGCTGCAGCATTGCCACAATGTCTCGATTATAGCTTTGTAGCATAGAAGACACCTTCTGTATGTCACCAGAAGAAAGACTATGGATAATTTCAACCTCCTGTTTGTCTTCTGGTAAAGAGGTATTGAGAAACTGCCGAATGACTGTATCAATTTTAAACTCAAAAAATCGCTTTTGCTGTTGATTAAGTGCCTGTGGGCACTGTGGCTCCTCATTTAATATGGCATTAATAATGCCCTCGATTTTAGGCTCCACTGCCTTTTGGGCGGATTGGTATTCAAGATATTCCGTTTCACTTTGTAACTGCGATTCCAGTTCTTGGCAAAGGTCGGTAGCGAGGATAAAGGGCAAAAATTCCTTGGCAGTTTCGATATAGTCACGTTCAAGGATTTCTCTTTCCTGTTCCATACGCTCTTTCTCTATCTGATAAGCATCTCGGTTTTCCGCACTAATGCGAGTAAATCGAAAAGTTTGACTATCTATCTTTTCCTTCTCAACTTCAAGTTCATTAACCTCGTCTGTTAATGAGTTTATTTCCATTTGGTTGTTTTCTATCACATGTTCCAGCCTAACCCTTTCTCCACGCCTTTCTGTTAGGCGTTCATCCAATTCTTTGTTTTTGTTGTAATCGCTCAATACCCTTTGACGTACTTGTTTGATGTCGTTTGCCAATTGAGAGTATATGTTGATGCCCAAGACATCTTTCAATGAATTGGCAAATTCTGTATCAGCATCGGCAGCAAATTCCTGTATTTTCTCTCCATCAAAAAAGAAAAACTGGGAAACCCGGTAAGGCAAAATAGACTGTATTTTGTCTTGGTATTCAGTTTCTGGTAGTTCTTCTATTGGTTGGCCATTTTCGAGAATAAAAAACTTCTCGCTGACATTTTTATCATTTTTTCCAAGTGTGATTTCCCATTCTCGGCGAAATGAAATATCCTGAGGAAAACTGCCTATCAGTTTTAAATCTTTTAAAAAAACCTCAACGGACATTTGTGCATGAACAATACCTGTGGCCTTTAAGTCGTCATTCAAGCAAGCAATCAAAAAAGCATGATAATTTTCATGCTTTGCTCCCCTTGAAGGATACAATTCACTTGCTTGCTGGCCATAAAAACATAGGAAAAAAGCTTCAAGTAGGCTTGTCTTCCCTGCACCGTTCAAGCCACCAAACAGAACAATGTTCCTCTCGGTAGTTAAGCCATCATCCAAGCCTTCTATCTTGGTTAGCCCTTTGTAACCCTTGTAATTGTTGATATGAATGGCGGTTATCTTCATCGTTACTGTTGAATCTTAAATTAAGAAATGTTACTTTTCCATTTGAAATAGTCACTGATT
>JADLHE010000114.1 GCA_020848965.1 Saprospiraceae bacterium | reverse complement strand
TGCTTCACCACGGGCGGCAGCTGGTGCAGGTCGCCAATCATGAGCAACTGCACGCCGCCGAAGGGCCGAGCGTGGTCACGGTAGCGGCGCAGCACCTCGTCAATGGCATCGAGGAGGTCGGCCCGCACCAGGCTGATTTCGTCAATCACGAGCAGGTCGAGGCTGCGCATGAGGCTGATTTTCTGCCCGGAAAATCGGCGCTGTTGGTTGGCCTCGCTTCGGCTGGCGCCGGGCAGGTGCAGCCCGAACGGCAGTTGGAAGAACGAGTGGATGGTCATGCCCCCGGCATTGATGGCGGCCACCCCTGTCGGTGCCACGATGACCATGCGCTTGTGGCCTTCGGTCTTGAGTTGGTGTAGGAAAGTGGTCTTGCCAGTGCCCGCCTTTCCGGTCAGGAAGATGTTCTTGTTCGTGTTGCGAACATAATCGAAGGCGAGTTCGAGTTGAGGGTTGGATTGGAAAGCCATGTGTTTATCCCATAGTTATATAGATGGGGTCAAAAATAGTAAACAAAAATCAACTATTGCGGAGCAAGCCTCAAAATCATTATCGAATAACTGTCACGCTACCGGATTTTACGTTTTCTGTGCCTTCGCAACGGTAGGTGATTTTATAGAGGAAAACGCCGGGATTTACGGGCAAGCCTTTGTAGTTGCCATCCCAACTTGCCCTTACGTCGTTGGTTGTGAAAACGAGGTTGCCCCATCTGTCGAAGATTTGAAAGGAGAGTAGTTCGCCTACGGCGAAGATATTGCTGATGCCAAATTCTTCATTTTCGAGGGGGCCTTCTCCATTGGGTGTGAAGGCGGCGGGGAGCAAAATATCGCCGCATTTGATGGTGTTTACATCATGTACGATGATGCGGATGGAGTCGGAAGAGGTGCAGTTGTCGGCATCCACCATTGTCACTTTATAGGTCGTTGTTTCTGTTGGTGTAAGGGTGGGTTCTGGCTGGTCAGGGTCGGCAACATTGGTGGGTGGCGACCAAGTGAAGCTGGTAGCACAGGATTCGTTGAGCGAGATGGACACGGATTCCCCCAAGAAGATGTCCTCGTCGTTCACGCCCGTGGGTTTGAGGCCCGTTAGAATCTGGTTGGGCCAGAGGTAGAGGTCTTCTATGTCTTGGAGCGTGAGGGCACGGGTGTAGATGCGCAGTTCGTCAATATAGCCGTGGAACTGGTCTTCCAAATTGCAGTCGCTGCTTCCAACGGTCAGGGTTCCGGTATTTCGCATGTCCACCCTGATATTGCCGGGCGAGGTGGCCTCACCCAGTTTCACATTGTTGACATATAACTGGGTCGCACCGCCTTTGCGTATCACCACCACATGGTACCAACATGCCGGCGCAGGTATTTTGCTGAGGGAGGCACTGATGGTGGCGTTTTCGGCAAGCTCTACGTTGATGCTTCTTGTGATGGGGTTGTAGCGGATGGCGAATGCTTCTGGCCCTGTGCAATCCACTTTTTTTGAGATGAGCGCTTGTGTGGCGGCGCCTCCGGCCACTGGCTTGAAATAAAAGCTGACGGAAAAATCCACCGTGGAGAAAGCATCCTCAATCCGGTCGCCGTACAGGTAGAACCAGTCTTCATCGCCGTCAAAAAAACGGGAATTGCCCACTAGTCCACAGCCGCAGGTAGTGTCGCCAGCCTCAAAAATCCCGATGGATGTGTCACCTGCTGCGTCTTCGACATGGCAGTTGCTGTTGTCGAATGAAATATGTGTCACCAAGTTCTGGATAGACTGAGCGCAGAGGTTCAGGGAAAAAAGGCCAAAGAAAAATATGGTCAAAAATCTCATCAGGGAAGTCCGTTTAATTGAAATGGCGGCAAAGTTCAATGTTTTCTCCGAACTTGAAGGTCAAAATACGGAATGGAATAGCCGTTCGTGCTTTGCCGAAGGCTAAAACGACCGGTTGGGTACAATATTTTGGGGAACTATTGTATTCGAGCTTGTTAAAATGGTCATGTGGCTCAGTCCGTCAACTCTAGTACGAAGCCGCTCCCATGCAGGTTCGTGATGCGCAGCCTTTGGTCGTCTTCCAAGTATTTGCGCAGCCGGGAGATGAAAACGTCCATGCTCTTGCGGGCGAGGAAATCGTTGCGGCTCCAAATTTTTTCGAGCACCCATTCCCGTTGTACGAGCTGGCCCATTCGTTCGCAAAGGATTTTCAGCAACTGCGCCTCCATTTCTGTGAGCTGCCGTACTTGGTTGCCGAGTTGGAGTTTGAGTTTATTGCTGTCAAAAACATAATCGCCGAGTTGGAACACCGTCCGGGCGTCGGTGCCAAAATCGGTTGGCCCGGCAGCGGTCCGTTTCAGCACGGCTTGTATCCGCACAACAAGCTCCTCTTCGTCCACGGGCTTTTTGATATAATCATCGGCCCCCGCCTTGAAGCCTCGCACCACATCGGCATGAAGCGATTTGGCGGTCAAAAAAATGATGGGCAAATCGGCCTTTCGCTGCCGCAACAGCTCGGCCACCGTGAAGCCGTCGAGGGCGGGCATCATCACATCGAGGAGGCAAAGGTCGAATGGGGCGGCGTTGAATTGGCGAAGGCCGTCCACGCCGTCCTTGGCCCAGGTTACCTCAAAATCACGGCTGCGGAGGAACTCGCCGAGCAGAAAGCCCAAGGTTTCATCATCTTCTACCAACAGTATTTTAGGCGTCATCTTGTAACGGTCAACGGTGGACGGTGGGCGGCTGACGGAGGGTGTCACGTTCGTAATTAGTGCTTACGTCCTCTGCCAAGCTGCAAAACCTTCCATCTTTTTCTATAAATGGGTTGAATGGTGGTGCGTACTTTTGCGAACTTATACCCGGTGAGGGTGTTCATTCTGCCTATGCAACGACAAGTTCAGGCTTATCTGCCAACTGATTGGGGAAATTTTAACATTATCGCCTATGCCACGACGCCCGACGACCTGACGCCGCATGTTGCATTGGTGCATGAAAACC
>JADLHE010000113.1 GCA_020848965.1 Saprospiraceae bacterium | reverse complement strand
TTCACCGCCTCCTTCAACAGGGGGATGTCATCGAAGCGGATATGCCGCTGGTCGGGCCGGGGGTGTACAGTGATGCCCTGAGCGCCATATTCTTCGCAATCCTTGGCGACCTGCACCAAATCTGGCAGGTTACCGCCCCTAGAGTTGCGTATCAGGGCGACCTTGTTGATGTTTACGCTAAGTTTTGTCATTTTTCGAGTGTGCAGTTTGTCAGTTGGCAGTCAACGACGGGGTAGCAGCCCTTGACTGCCAACTGCCCACTGTCGAACTGCAAACTAAAACTATCTTTGCGCAAATTTATAAACTCGCAACCGAATGAACGAACTCCACTTGGAGTCGGATACAGAATCGGGTTCTTCGGAATCATTCGCACCGAAGCCTGCTATGGTACTGCTGACCATGCTGCTCATGATTGGTATGTGCGCCATTCTTGGCAGTGGGCTGCTCATCTTGGCCGCCAATTTGCGGGGCATGGACCTTCAATCGGCGTTGAAAATTGACGAGCACAGCAGCGTTGGAAGCCGCTATTTCGTAAGGGCCGCACTTTTTCTGAACCACACTTTTACTTTCTTGGTGCCTTCGGTTGCCGCTGTTTGGCTTTTTTACAAAAAGAAAGGACTTCAAGCTGTTTCGCTGCACCAATTGCCCAATTTAAGCACCTTGATGCTGGGCTTGTTATTTGCCATGTCGGCATTCCCGCTGGCGCAGGTGGCCTATTTGGCCAATAAATTCATCGTGGAGCAATTTCCCTACTTGGAATCCTTTGTGCATTCCGAGAAGCGCACCATCCAGATGATGGAAGGGCTTTTGGTCATGCAAACCCCGTGGGAGATGGTGGCCAGCCTCGTGGTCATGGCCATCGTGCCAGCCTTGGGCGAGGAGTTGGTCTTCCGGGGCATTGGCCAACAAAAACTCATTGAAATCACCGGGAAGCCTGCGCTGGGCATTGCGCTCACGGCTCTTATTTTCAGCATCACGCATTTTGAGATACAGCGCTTCCTCGCCATTCTGCTCCTCGGTGGGGTGCTCGGCCTGCTCTTCTACTGGACCCAAAACCTCTGGGTGCCCATTGCGGCGCATTTCATCAACAATGGCGCACAGGTGCTCATCACATGGCAAAGCCAGGACAAAATCAACGAACTAAAGGAAGGTAACCTCGAAGACTTACCACTGGCTGTGGTGCTCTCTTCGGCAGGTGTATTCTTTTTTGCAGGCTTCTTTTTATGGAAAGGTCGGGAAACCGACACCGAAATTTCCCGACCTTAATGGACTTCACAGTTTGTAGGCAATTCCCAAAAATGCACCATAGTCCGTCAACTTAGTTATTTGAGCTTCATCTTTAAGCAGCGTCTTTCCGCTGGCAGTTGCCCTTGCGCCAAGCCGTATTTCCAGACGTTGATTAATTGCTATCCCATATTCAGCACTGGCTCCCCAAAATATGCCAAACTGCCTAGGCAGCCCGGCGGTGGACTCAAGCGTAAAATTGTTTTCAGTATTGGCATCGTTGTTTTGCGAAGTGTAAGCAGTCTCATTGTGCGTCGGGATGATTGAAATCTGGAAAACCAAGTGCTTTAAGGGTTCGTACCCAACCCCGATAGGAAACCCTAAATGCCGATAATTCAGCGTGCTTGTATTTGTGACCGCTAGACTTCCTGATGTTTCGTTGAATTCTCTTTGCGAGAATTTCGTGGCATAGCCGGTGGTCATGTGCCTGATACCGAGGTTCAAGTGCCAGCGATTGCCAAGCAAGTAGTCCATACCAAGTTGGTAAGTTGTATTTGCACTTTCTTTTTTCCCTTCTTCCAGGTTCAAGAAAGAACGACTCCTGCCATAATCAAAGCTCAGTTTGACCTTGCTGTTTTGTGCTTCTACGACTGTGGTAAATAACATAATTGTGGTGGCGTAAAAAATTGCGTTTTTCATAAATGATAATTTAATGGAAATGAAAAAAGTAGGTGATGGTCGAAACAAGCCGAATTTTGTTGTGGCGTGTTTGAACGTGTTGCAATTTTATCCGTTCAATTTTACCTGTTCAAGAAGCCCGTCTTCAATTAACAAAACCATAAGTTCGGCCTTAACAAAAGGGTAAGCCGGACATGAAGTTTTCTAGTGCAGCATGATTTTTTATTCCATTTTTGCCGCTCGCTTGTTTAGCTATGCATCACTAGATACCCTTGCCAACTCAATGTAAAAAATGAACGAAAACCTCTCACCCACCCTCATCCTCAGCATCATCGTCGCTTATTTTGCGATGCTTATTGGCATTTCGTGGTACACCAGCCGCAAGGCCGACACCACCGACTTCTTCAATGCCGGGCGGCAAAGCAGTTGGTGGGTCATTGCCATCGGCATGATAGGCACTTCTATTTCAGGCGTTACTTTCATCAGCGTGCCGGGCTACGTCAACTCCTCGGCCATGAGCTATATGCAGGTGGTGTTCGGGTATATGGTCGGCTATTCGGTCATCGCCTTGGTGCTGCTGCCGATGTACTACAAGCTGCATTTGGTGTCCATTTACGGTTATTTGGAGCAGCGCTTTGGGCCCGTATCGCATAAAACAGGCTCGGCTTTCTTCCTGCTGAGCCGCACGGTGGGTTCATCGCTTCGGCTTTTTTTGATGGCCAAAGTGCTGCACGCCTTCGTCATCGAACCCATTTTCCATATCCCGTTCTTCGTTACGGTGCTGGTGACCATCCTGCTCATTTTCACCTATACTTATAAAGGCGGCGTGAAGACCATTATCTGGACGGACACGCTCCAGACCCTCTTCCTCATCAGCTCGCTCGTGCTCACCATCGTGCTCGTTGGCCAGCACATGAACCTCGGCCTTGGCGACCTCGTCAGCACGGTGACCAAGGACGAACGCTCCCAAATTTTCTTCTTCGAAGGCGGCTGGAGCGACCCCAAGAACTTCTTCAAGCAGTTCACCGCCGGGGCCTTCATCGCCATCGTGATGAGCGGCTTGGACCAAGACATCATGCAGAAAATCCTGACGGTGAAGACCCTAAAAGGCGCACAAATCAATATCTTCTCCTACTCCAGCCTGCTGGTGCTCATGAACTTGCTGTTCATGGCCCTTGGCGTGTTGCTCTTCATTTATGCTGCGCAAAACGGCATTGACATCCCCACGAAAGAAGTCACCAAATTCGCCGAAGGGGTGGCCAGCACAGCGTCTGTACCCGATACCGACCTGCTCTTCCCGACCATCGCTTTCAAATACGCCCCCGCAGCGGTGGGCATCCTGTTCATACTCGGCATCACGGCCAGCAGCTATGCCAGCGCCGACTCAGCGCTTACTTCGCTCACCACTGCTTGGTGCATTGACTTTCTCGGCTTTGGCAAATCGGAGGTGAACACCCCGGAACATGCCCGTACCCGCCATCGGGTGCATATCGCTTTCTCGGCCATTTTCTTCTTGCTCATTATGGTGTTTCACTTCGCTGCCACGGGCGAGGTCATCAAGCTCGTCTTCGATTCGGCGAGCATCACCTACGGACCACTGCTCGGCCTCTTCGCTTTTGGCTTTTACACCAAGCGCCAGATTGCCGACCGCCGTGCCCTATGGGTGTGCATCGCCTCAGTGCTCTTCACAGCTGGCGTGTATCTCTACAATGGTTATTTTGGCTATCCCATCTTCGGTTACAAATTCGGCTTCGAGTTGCTGATACTCAACGGGCTGTTGACGTTCTTGGGGCTGTGGGGGATTTCGAGGAAAGGAGAGGGGTAATTCTTAGCTTAGGGTTTTGTGATTATTCTTTTAGAGCTTATCCCAAAACTAACGGCAATACTAACGCTGCCCGAGCGTGTTATAGGCTTTCAATTTCCTCATCATATAAACCTGTCGCCTGCTTGATTATGCTTGAGGCAACCCCCAATTTCCTAAGCTCTTTTGCTGTATCAATTTTACCTTTTCTTTCGGCTGCTGTGATTTTACCCCTTTCATCTTGCTCGGCAATGGAAGCATTGTCATAGGCAATCAGATCGTCTTTTGACCAATTGTGTTTATCTGCTTCAATGAACGCTATTTTTAATCCCTCGTCTTCATTTGCATAATCGGGTATAAACGTCAATTCATCCGCATGTTTGATAAAATAAGTCCATTTGTCAATCGGGCTTGCCAATTCGTTAAGTTCTAAAAGGAACTTCGGCAGCTCTACGAAGGAAAATTCAATGTCTTTCAACAAATGCTCATTGCTGGCTTTATCCAAAAGTAGGTGTCGGGTATGGTAGTGCTTGCTTTTGCTGAACTCAAAGTCGAGTATCCCAATAAAGTAGGCAGGATTCAGCAAGGGATAATCCTCTCCACGGTTTATCTGCATGGAATAGTCACGGGAGAGGTAGTATTGCACCCGTTTGTCAAAGCCGTCTTTTTCGGCGACCTGCATTTCTACCACGAACTTACGTCCGGCTTGGTCTGTGGCCCGCACATCGAGGATGGATGCCTTCTCTCCAGCGATACGTGGAAAAAGGTTGGGATTGCTGAGCGTTACGCTGACCACCCGTTTGTCTCCTTCCAGTTCCAATGCGGCATTCAGAAAGGAAATGAGCGGGGCGGATTTCTGCTCGTTGCCGAAAATCTTCCGAAAAGCGATGTCGTTTTTTATATCTACAAACTGCATCTGTTATAATTTCCTACAAAAATAGGAAAGCTCTGTCAATGCTCCGCAACCTTTCTAACCCTTCCTTCACAGCCCATCAAACGCAGCCAACGCCTCACGCACCCAGTCCGGTATTTCGATGGTAGCCCGTGTTTTTAGGTCGAACATGATCTGCGTAGTGTGGCCCGTGGCATGAACGACTACCTCATCGCCTTTCTTGGAAGTAATGGCATATTCCAGCACAAAGCTCTTGTTCCCGATTTTGGATGTCCTGATGTGGACAGCAGTAACGTCAGCCGTCAACTTCAGCTCCTTGAGGAAATTGACGGTCACGTTGCCAATCAGGAACATGTCCCGTTGCCAATCCCAACCCGGGCAGGCATGCAGCATGAAATGCCCCCGCACGATTTCAAAATAAGTGACATAAACAGCATTGTTCACATGCCCCAGCGGGTCCAAATCGCTCCATCTTATTTGGATGGGTAGGCTGAAGTTGTATTTTTCGAGTTCCATATCGTTGATTTCTTTCGGGCAATATTGCCAATTACCAAAAGGTTCAGTTTCGATTTGCTTTCACATACCCCGTTGCCTCCTCAAAAGTCGCTACCCAAACCTCCTTGCGGTGCCCTGCCAGCCATTGCAACAGCTCTTCATGGGCCTCTTTTGAAACGGACAGGTACTCGGCCCCCACACCGTGGAAGCAGAAAGTGCCGAGCGTTTGCTGCTCAATAACCCGCTGCACATAGGCAATCAATTCTTGGCCGCTTACGCCGTTGGGCGCATACGATGCCACATTGTTCAGGTCAATTTCTTTGATGGGAACCAGCAAATCATGTACGCCCCTCGCCGCCGTGGCCACCTGTACGATAGAGTCTTTAAAGCTCACGCCTCCAGCAAACAGGTGTGCGCAGGGATAGGCATAGGTCCTAGCCCGCTTGCCGTCCAGCGCCTGCAAATACCCATTGGCCACTTTTAGCTCCGCCAAAACCTGCTCCACGGTGTAGCCATCAAGGTTGTAATAGTCCCGAACCCAGTCCATGCCGGGCAGCGATTTTCGGCAGGGGTGGTACACGGAGTGGTTCGCCAATTCATGGCCAGCCGTGGCGAGGGCCCGCCATTTGTCCATATCGTCTTGCAAGGAAGCCGAATTGACGGTGATGAAAAATGTGCCTTTGAGGCCATATTTGTTCAAAGCCGGGCCAACGGTTTGCACATGGCTCGGCAGGCCGTCGTCGTAGGTGAGGCAGATGGCTGCTTTCGCACCATTGGGAAATGTGAAATCCTTGGCTTTTTGGCCGTAGGCCGATACCAGTATGAGAAAGTGAAGGCAAGTTAAAAGCGATAGCTTTTGTGCGAAGGCCATATGGTTCATTTTGGGGTAAAAATAGCAATGGCAACTATTCTTTTATAAAAGAAAAAAGCGGTGACAGCTCCCGAAAGCCGTCACCGCTTATGCATATTTTAAGGGAGCTTATCTGCCCCTTCCTTTGCCACTTCGTGGTGGCCCACCACCGCCACGCCTATTCATTGAGTCCCTGGCTTTTGACATCTCATCCCGGTCGCTCTTGATGATGAAGCCCTTTGCTCCAGTCTTGGTGGCCTGGAAAAGCGACGACCACTTGGCGCTACTTTCGGAGCTGTCTTCCTGTTTTGGCTTTTGCTCCCTTGGCGGCTGTGGCGTCCGCTGTGGCTGCGGCGGACGAGCTTGCCTATCTGCCTGCTGCTGTTCGTTGCGTGGCTCCCTGTCGCCTTGTGGCTGGCGGTTTTCATTGGCTGGGGCGTTCTCACGGTTTCGACCTCCCCGTCCACGTCCGCCACGGCCACGGCGACGGGATGATTGTGAGCGCTCTTCACCATTGCCAGCTTCTGGGCGGGCATCCCCGCTTTGAGCGTTTTGCGGTCGCTGCTCGCCCCTTTGTTGCTCGTTCCTAGGCTGGCGGTCGCCTTGCGGTTCATTGCGTTGCGGCTGACCGTCCCTTTGTGGGCGGTCACCTTGCGCCTCACGGCGGGACTCACCCCTTTGCGGTTCATTGCGGCGGGGCTGTTCGCCTCTTTGTTGCTCATTTCTAGCTGGCCTGCCGCCTTGCTGCTCACGGCGAGGCTCGCCCCGTCGAGGCTGGTTGCGAGGCTGGCGGGGTGGGCGGTCGTCGTCCGGTCTTTCGTCCTTCGGCGCACTGCCCAGCGGGTATGGATGCTCGTTCACGACGGGTACTTTTTTGTTGATCAACCTTTCAATGTCACGCAGGTAGGCTTTTTCTTCGCTATCGCAAAAAGAGAAGGCCACCCCGCTCGCCCCTGCCCGCCCTGTCCGACCGATGCGGTGAACGTAGGTTTCGGGCACGTTGGGCAGGTCAAAATTAACCACGTGCGACAATTCTTCCAAGTCAATGCCCCGTGCGGCAATGTCCGTTGCCACGAGTACCTTGATTTCGCCTGTTTTGAAGTTCTGCAAAGCTGCCTGGCGGGCCGTTTGTGACTTATTGCCATGTATGGCCATGGACTCGATACCTGCCTTTGTAAGGTCTTGTGCCACCCGGTTTGCGCCGTGTTTTGTCCTTGTAAACACCAGCACCGACTTAATGTCCTGCGTCTGGAGCAAGTGAAGCAGCAGGTGTTTCTTGCGGTTTTTGTCCACAAAATAAATGCTCTGGTCAATCAGTTCCGCTGTGCTGCTCACGGGCGTCACGGCCACCTTCACGGGGTCGGTCAGGATGTCGTGTGCCAGCTTCGCAATTTCTGGCGGCATGGTGGCCGAGAAGAACAGCGTCTGCCGAACAGTGGGCAGTGCCTTTATGACCCGGCGCACGTCGTGGATGAAGCCCATGTCGAGCATGCGGTCGGCCTCGTCCAGCACGAAGATTTCGAGTTGGTCGAGTTTTACGAAGCCTTGGTTCATCAGGTCGAGCAATCGGCCTGGCGTGGCGATGAGGATGTCCACGCCCCGGCGCATGGCGTCTTCCTGTGGCTTTTGGCCCACGCCCCCAAAGACCACGAAATTGCGCAGCTTCAAATGGCGGCCATAAGCCGTGAAGCTATCGCCAATCTGGATGGCCAGCTCACGGGTCGGCGTCAAAATCAGGGTTTTGATATGGTTGCTACCCGTACCGTTGGGGTATTTTGCGTTCATGCGCTGGAGAATCGGGATGGCAAATGCCGCCGTTTTTCCAGTGCCAGTTTGAGCGCAGGCGAGCAGGTCACGCCCTTCGATGGAGTGCGGTATGCTCTGTTGTTGGATGGGGGTTGGGGTCTCGTAACCTTCTTCCTGCAAAGAGCGCAGGATAGGTTCGATGAGGTTCAAATCTGTGAATTTCATTGAATTTTAAAAATTGTTGGATTGCTGGATTGTTGGAATTGCTGGATTGTTGCGGAGCGCCGCTAACAATCATAACAAATTAACAATCAAACAATTATAAACCCTGCCGGACAATGCGTCACCGGGCGTTCCCAGCTTTGTCCGACGAGGTGATTGGGTTCAATTGGTGGAAGAATTGAATTTATCAGGTTGGTTAAACAGCTCAACCGATTCGACTTCTTCAACCAAATTCCCTTCAGAGCGCCTGCTGCAAATCAGCAAGCAAATCGTCCACGTCCTCTACTCCGATGCTCAGACGGATGAGCGAATCGGTGAGGCCGACCTTTAGCCGCTCTTCCCTTGGGATGGAGGCGTGGGTCATGGTGGATGGGTGCCCGATGAGCGACTCCACGCCGCCGAGCGACTCGGCCAGCGTGAAGAGCTTGGTTTTGGTCAAAATCTGGTTGGCGTGTTCCAGGGTATCTTCTTTGAGGTCAAAAGAGACCATTGCGCCGAAATGGCGCATCTGCTTTTTGGCCAGTTCATGGCCGGGATGGTCCTTGAAACCGGGGTAATAAACCTTGTTGATTTTTGGGTTGCCGAGCAATGCATGGGCGATTTTCTCGGCGTTCTCGCAGGCCCGTTGCACCCGCAGGTGCAGGGTTTTGATGCCCCTAAGCACGAGGAAACAGTCCATCGGGCCGGGCACGCCGCCACTGGCGTTTTGGATGAAATGGAGTTGCTTCGCAAGCTCGGCGTCTTTGGCAACGACGGCCCCCAGCACGGTGTCGGAGTGGCCACCGAGGTACTTCGTGGCAGAATGGATGACCATGTCGGCACCGAGGTCGAGCGGGTTCTGGAGGTAGGGCGATGCGAAGGTATTGTCCACCGCCGTGAGGATGCCCCGCCGTTTTGCAATGGCGCAAATGGCCTCGATGTCCACGATATTGAGCATCGGATTCGTGGGCGTTTCAATCCAAATCAGCTTCGTTTTCGGGGTCAAGTATTGTTCGAACTGGGCGGCATCGTACATGGGTACAAAATGCCCTTTAAGGCCGAAACGCTCGTAAATCTTGGTGATGAGGCGGTATGAGCCGCCGTATAGGTCGTTGGTGGCCACCACTTCGTCGCCCGCGCTGAGCAGCTTGAGGATGGCGTCCATTGCGGCGAGGCCGCTACCAAAACAGATGCCGTCGGCGCCGTTTTCGAGTGCGGCGAGGTTGGCCTCCAGCGCATGCCGGGTGGGGTTTTGGGTGCGTGCGTATTCGTAGCCCTTGTGGTCGCCGGGTGCGGCCTGGGCGTAGGTGCTGGTCTGGTAAATGGGCGTCATCACGGCCCCGGTGCTGGGGTCTGGCTCGATGCCAGCGTGAATGGTCTTGGTTGCGAATTTCATCTTTATCGGTGGACGGTGGACGGTAGTCGGTGGACGGGCCAACCGTTTGGTTATGAATGTTTTGTGCCAAAATTGGCGCATTTTTGTCAAAAGTCCTGCAAAGGTACGATTTTCCGCAAAGGAAAAGGGCAACTGGGTATGACGCCCAAGTTGCCCTTTCCTCTTTAAAAGCTAAACCTTTCGGTTCTGTTTAGTTCACAGAATCTGCCAGTTCTTTGCCAGCTTTGAACTTCACGGAAGTTTTAGCTGCAATTGTGATGGTTGCGCCAGACTGTGGGTTACGGCCCTGACGAGCTTCACGCTTGGAAACAGAGAAAGTACCGAAACCGATGATGGTAACTTTGTCGCCTTTGTTGAGTGACTCACCAACTGCTTCGAAAACAGTGTTAACGGCAGAAGTGGCTTGTGCTTTGGTCAGGCCAGCGCTTTCGGCTACCTTGTTGATCAAATCTCCTTTGTTCATCTTAAATGGTTTAAAAATTTACAGTTTTAAAAAAAGAGGCGCAAAAATATACAAGCATCCATATCCGCCAACGTTTTGAGCATAAAAATGCCTGATTTTATTGGGCTTTTCACGCAACACTGGCTTTTGACAAGGATTATGCGCAACTTTGCACCAGCTTTTTTTCAAACAAAATCTGTTATAAAAGCTTGGTTTAGAAGGCTTAACATGTTTGGGGGCTTTGACGATAGAGTGTCTTCGCTCCCAAAAACCATAAACCTGCTAGACCTTAAATTTTTTTACTTGAATATGAAGAAATCACCCTTTTTGTTGGTCTTTGGCTTCGCAGCCTTCCTTCTTTTGCTATCCACCACCGCTTGCAACCGTGGTTCCGGCTGCCCGATGAACGAATCGGCGCACGTGACGCCGGACAAAAAAGGCAACTACAAAAAGTCGAAAACCAAATCGGGACTTTTCCCGAAAAGCATGTACAAGCGCGGAAAATAACGCACCAGCCTAGGCCAGTGTTTCAGTATTTATTGGGTTTTTGCCTTGTTTTACTGGATTTTTAAAAAATAGTAGTGCATTCGCAGGCCAATTGCGCCTGCGGCGCAACAAATTAATGAACGCAGGGGTGCAAAAACGCAGCGAAATGTTTCGTTCACTGTGCTTTTGCGCCCCTGCGTTCGTCATTTCACCGTTGGTGAAAACCAAAAATTACCGCTCCGCCATCGCCTCTGACAGCCCGTCGCCGATCAGGTTGAAAATCGTCACCGATAAGAAGATGGCCAGCCCCGGGAATACTGCCAGCCACCATGCCGAGGGGTTGCTCCTCACCTCCGACAACATGCTGCCCCACGTTACCCCGCCCGACCCAATGCCGATGCCGAGGAACGACAGCGTGGATTCCATCAAAATGGCCGACGCCGCCCCAAATGCCACCACGATGAGCATTGGCCCGATGGCATTCGGCAGGGCATGCCGCCACAGGATGCGCCATTCCGGGAAAGCCATTGCACGGGCTGCTTCTATATAATTCAGGTTTCGGATGCGCAGCAACTCGGCCCGCAGGAAGCGGGTCACGGGCGTCCAGCGCAGCAGGCCGATGATGGCCATCACATAGAAAATCGAACTTTTCTCCAGCACCGCCACCATCGCCAGCAAGAGCAGCAGGCCGGGCACGGCGTTCATCACCTCCACCGCCCGCATGATGATGAGGTCGAGCGGCAGGGTGAGGCGGCGAGGCTTCGCCCATTTTTTGAGGAGAAAATTGAGGCCGATGGCCAAGGCGAATATTGCTGCCGCAATGAAGCTGCTCTTCAACAATTCCAGCCCAAGCCCGCCGTTCTTGGCCGCCTCCGATAGCGCAAAGCCCCTTGCGGAGAAGCCGTAGAACCAGGCGAAGAACAGCGCCAAAAGCATCAGCACGATTCCCGTCCAACTGGCCCGCATCCGGTCATCGCCGAAAAAGCCTGCCAGCGAGCCAAGCAAAATGCCCAGCAGCGTGGCAATGCCCATCGAAATGATACCAACGAGCAGCGCCACCCTCGTGCCAGCGACCATGCCAGCGGCCACATCCCTGCCCAGTTGGTCGGTGCCCAGCCAGTGCCGCCACCGCAGCGATTTCACCGATTGGCTGCCAAACGGGCTGCGGCAACGGGTGTTTTTCAAATCCAAGGTGGTAGCGGAATAGGGTATGGGCGGAAAAATGGCCGCTTCGTAGGCGTGTTCGTCCCAGCTTTTTTGCAAAAAGATGGTGTCCCATTTTGCGAGGCCCAAATCCACGGCGTACTGTTTGAAGACTGGGAAATAGGTGTTGCCACCTAGCTTGCAGTACAGCGGCTTCTCATTGGCGATGAAATCGGCCAACAGCGCCACGATGCCCAGCCCCAGCAGCACCCGCCACGACCACCGTGCCATGCGCCCCTTGCGGAAGCGCCGCCAAACCTGCGCCCAAGGGGTTTGGGCGAGGGAAGCCTGTTCGGCGAGGGAGTTTGCTTTTTTTTGGAAGAACATTCTTTTCTATTGGTGTCAAGCTAACTGTTGAGCCATGATTTATGGCCCAAACTTATGGCAAGAATGGCACTTTGGTAGCAAATCATAAAATCTACTATCTTTCGGGCATGAAACTTTACCTCGACTTGGTCACAAAACTTCCTAAATGACAGCAGCAGCTTCGCTATATGAAATCAACCGCCGGGCCATTACGGTGCTTTGCCGAGAGCTTGGCATTGCCAATACCCTACGGTTCATCTGCCAGTTCTCAACGGGACATGGAGACTATACACAGGAACGGGAAGCCATCCACGAAGGGAAAACGTTGGATAGCATCATGGCAGAAATCAAGCAGATGCGGGAAGGGAAGAAGCAGGCATAAGCTGTGCTTGAAATCACTTGAATGCAGGCGATACGCTCGTGGCGGAAGTGGTGCCGGGGTTTGAGGTGGGGGTTGGGGAGGTGTTTGGGTAGGGGGTAATTTTAACCCGTGCAGGGCCATAATTTGTACTATTGGATGCTAATTTTTCATGATTTCATAGCTTTTTCAATTCCTGAATGAACTGCTCCTTGCTCATTGAATCGAGACTGAATTTGAGGTTATTGCCTACTTTTTTGGTTGTGTATTCCTCTACTTTATACCTAAATTCTGATGCTTCACTAAAAGCAACTATCCATATTTTTTCATCAATAGGGAAATTAATTTGTTGCTTTCCGATTGAGTTCAATAGAACGAATTTACCGTCTGATTCTAAGCGCTGATAAAATGGGACAACGATGTTGCGATTTTGAAAAACCAATGCCATTGAAGTATTTTCATATGATTTGTCCAGCATGACAGTGATGGGGTCTATTCTGGTATAAACATTTAAGAGATAATCAATGTTTGCCCAGTTCTTTGTTTGTAGAGCTAGTTCATATCTATAAGTCATGCTATTCGTGTCAATCGTGTAATTTTCAACTATTGATGTGTCAACGCCAAAACTATCGTACTTACTTATTCTTTTCGCCAAATCACATTCTGTTTCATACTTGATTTCATCCTGCCCAATTTCCATTACTCGGCTTTGATTTGCGATGTATTCATAAATTTGGTCTATATCGTTATCGGTTAATTGTTTAAAACCCGTCATCACTGATTTATTCCATTCATACCAAAGACATATAGCAGTTGAGTCTCCTTTAGCTATTAAGGCCTGTGAATCCTTGGTGAAGTCCCTCAACCATTGCTTGCTTCTAAACAAATGTACATTCCCCAAAGCAGGGCCAGTGAGTTTATCCCTTAACTTGGCATTATGGCATGATGCGCAGTTCTGCTTAAAAAGTTCCTTCCCATTTAAAGCGCCTTCTCCCTTGCTAATCCTAGCCGTATTCGAGGTTCTTGCCCAAACTGATATTCCGTCAATTTTTGCTAACTGATATTCAGCCATATTGAAATTCAAATATTTTGGGTTAGCTGGCACTAAAAGTTGGATAGGCTTATTGAAAACATCGGCGCCAGTAGTTATATCTTGTATTTGAAACATTCCGCCACTTTCTAACATGTCGCCATTTCTATCAATTGTATAAACCCGATTGAGCACCATGTCTGACTTATCTAAAATGGCTGCAAATTGAACATGAACTCGATGATCACTAACGCACTGGAAGGTGTTAGCTTTAATGATTATTCTAACCCCTTCACTACTTACTAGCGTAGTATCCCTATTGCAGCTAATAAAAAAGTCTTGGTGATTTATATTTTGGAAGATGGGTTCATCTTTCTTGCATGCATCAAAACATATCAGCAGTATGATGAAGTATGATAAATTGAAAAACTGTTTTTTGGATGCCATGTTAAGTGGATTTAGGTAAAGTTGAGTCCCCTTCCTCCCCTTCCTCCCCTTCCTCCTCCGCCCGAAAATACCCCTCCACCTTCTTCGCTGCCCCCTTCCCAATCGCCCTTTCGATTTCCTCCGCCGTGGCCTCCCGCATTTTTTTCACCGAACCAAAATGCTTGAGCAGCTTCTCGGCGGTCTTCGTGCCGATGCCGGGGATGTCTTCGAGTTCCGTCTTGGTGAAGTCCTTCGAGCGTTGGTTGCGGTGGAAGGTGATGGCAAAGCGGTGCGCCTCGTTCCGGGCCTGTTGGATGAGCTTCAGGCTCTCCGATTTTTTATTGATGTACAGCGGCACCGAGTCGCCGGGGAAGAAGATTTCTTCGAGGCGCTTCGCAATGCCAACGACAGTCACTTCAGGGATGAGGGGTGAGGGATGAGGGATGATAGCCCCAGTGTCACCCTTCATTCCTGATTCCTGATTCCTCATCCCTGACTCACCCCTCATCCCTCGTCCCTCATCCCTGATTTTTATTCCAAGTGCTTCGAGGCTTTTAACGGCGGCACCGAGTTGGCCCTTGCCGCCGTCAATGATGATGAGCTGCGGCAGGGGCTGGCCTTCGGCCAAGAGGCGCTTGTACCTTCGGTAAACGACCTCCTCCATTGTGGCAAAATCGTTGGGGCCAATGACGGTCTTCACGTTGTAATGGCGGTAGTCGCCCTTGCTGGGCTTGGCGTTCTTGAACACCACGCATGACGACACGGGGTAGCTGCCCTGCATGTTCGAGTTGTCGAAACACTCGAGGTGCAGCGGTACGTCGGCCATCTGGAGGTCGCTCTGGAGGGTGCGCAGGATGCGCTCGGCGCTGGTCTGCTTGCCTGTTGCCGAGGCTTCTTCCTTCTTTTTTTGGAGGAGGAAAAAATGCACGTTCTTCTCCGAAAGCTCCAGCAGCTTTTTCTTGTCGCCGATTTTCGGGACGGTGACGGTCACGGTCGGGTCGGTCACGGGGATTTCCATCGGGACAATCACCTCCGGGGCGATGCTCTGGAACCGCTCCCGGATTTCGGGCAGCACGAAGGCCAGCAGGTCGGCCTCGTCGTCGTCGAGGTTCTTGACCATTTCCTGCGTCCAGGTGTTGATGATGGCACCGTTCACCACCTTGATGTAGTTCACGTAGGCGTTCTTTTCGTCGCTGGCGATGCTGAACACGTCCACGTCCCGGATGGTGGTGCTCACGACGGTGCTCTTGCCCTGATAGTCCTCAAAGGCGAGCAGTTTCTCCTTGATTTGCTGGGCTTTTTCGAACTCCATGCGCTCGGCGTGGTGCGCCATCAGCTGCTGGAAATGCCGCTTCACTGGGCCGAAATTGCCCCGCAGCATGTTCTTTATCTGTTCGATTTTATCGTTGTAGTTCTCCTCCGTCTCGAAGCCCTCGCAGGGGCCTTGGCAGTTCTTGATATGGTATTCGAGGCAGACCTTGAACTTGCCACGGGCAATGTTTTCCTCTGTCAAACTGAGGTTGCAGGTGCGCAGCGGGAAGAGCTGTTTTATCAAGTCCAGAATGGTTTCCACCCTGAACTTGGAGGTGTACGGACCGAAGTAGGTCGAGCCATCCCGGATGACCCTTCGGGTGAGGAATACCCTTGGGAACCGCTCGTTTTTGATGCAGAGGTAGGTGTAGCTCTTGCCGTCCTTCAGCATCACGTTGTACGGCGGCTGGAAGCGTTTGATGAGCGTGCTTTCGAGCAGCAGGGCATCCGCCTCGGTGTCCACCAGCGTCATTTCGATGCGGTGGGCGTGCTTCACCATGACACGGGTCTTGTAGGCCATGTCCTTGGTGTTCGAAAAATAGGAGGAGAGTCGGTTCTTGAGGTTTTTGGCCTTGCCGACATAGAGCACCCGGTCCTCGCTGTCGAGGAAGCGATAGACCCCAGGGTCGTGGGGCCAGTTGGGCAGGAGCTTTTTATAGTCGTCGGTGGTCATGATATGGGTTTGATGGGTTTGAATTGTTTGATTGGGTTTGTTGGCGCAAATCGAATTCGCCCAAAACTGGGCTTGGTCAGTTGCGGAGCAAAATTAGCTTTTTGCCACCGAAAACGCATTTGCCAAAGGCGCAAAGTTTGATTCTTGAAATTGGGCTAAAAATCAGGTTTTTGATTTTTGGTGAAACTATGTTTTTTCGTCGCAAAATTTCTACTTTCGGCCTTGGGAAATGGATTTCGGGTTTTCTTCCCTCATCCCTCATCCCTATTATGAAGACACCTTCCAGCAGGCTCTACGATTTAATCAAGTCGCTCACGAGTGCGGAGCGGCGGTACTTCAAGCTGTACGTCAGCAGCAAGGACGCTACCAGCAACAAGTACGTGCAGTTGTTCGATGCCATTGTGGTCAGCGAGCAGTTCGATGACGAGCAACTGGCCAGGATGGTCTATGGCAAGCAGCCTGTGGAGACCCGCAAATACTCGGAACTGAAGTCGTATCTCTACGAACTGGTCATCCGAAGCCTCCAGTCTTTTGATGAAAAATCCTCGGTGGACTACCGCCTGAAAAACCAGTTGATGGGGGTGCGTGCCCTGTTCAAGCGCTCGCATTTCGAGGACTGCAAGGCGATTTTGGCGAAGGTGAAAAAGACGGCGGCGGAGCATGAGGAATTCAATGTGATTATAGAAGTGTTGAACTGGGAGAAGCGAATTGCCTATACCCAGCACGATATCAACTTCCTCGCCACGGAATTGGAGCGCATTGCAAAAGAGGAACAAGCGTGCTTGGACAAGCTGTCCAACATCTCCGCCTACCGGAATATTTTCTTTAGATTCTTGGTAAGTATCCGAAGGGATGTATCGAGGAGCAAGGCGCAATTGGAGGTGTTCAATTCGCTCATGGAGCACCCTTTGATGAAGGATGAATCGCAAGCCCTGTCCTATACGGCCAAGGTTATTTATTACCGCATATTGTCCATTTATTATTTCTCGACGTCGAGTTTCGAATCGTTTTATACATCAAGCAATACGCTGTTGGCGTTGATGGAGAGCAATCAGTTTATGTTGCAGGAAGGCGTGTCGGAATATATCTCTGCATTGAATAACCATATCATCAGTTGCGGACGGTTAATCAAGATGGACGAGGTGCGCCAAGCACTTGATAAATTGCTGAAAATCAAGCCGATAACGATAGAGGATGAAGCTACGATTAATCGCCTGTATTATATGAATAAATTCCGCCTTTGCATCAGCACGGGCGAGTTTGAAGAGGGGGCGAGGGAGCTTAAAAAGCATCAGAAAATAATCGGGCAGTACGAGAAGGAGCAATATGTGAAGAGCACGTTTTACCTCCAATATTTCTGCATTAATTTCGGTATCGGCAATTTCGATGAGGCATTAAATAGCCTGAACGACTGGCTTAAATTGTCGGAAAGCATGGAGCGGAAAGATTTGCAGAGCCTTGCCCGCATACTCAACCTGATAATCCACTATGAGCTGGGCAATACCATGCTATTGGACAGCCTTTTGCGGTCAACCTACCGTTATTTGAACAAGGCGAACCGACTCTCGGAGTTTGAACGGAAGATGATAAACTTTATCAGGGAAGCGGGAAAGCCCCATTCGAAGCGGGAAATGCAGCAAATCCTCGAAACCCTGAAACAGGACTTCGAGGACTTGTCGAGGCAGCCTTCCTATGGTGTCTTTGAATTGTTCGACATCATATCCTGGCTGGAGAGCAAAATCAATGGCTTACCCTATGCAGAGGTAGTGAAAGAGCGTTTCCGGCGACAATCACTTTCCCTTGATGGTAAAGCCTGACTTGATGCTTTCGTAAGGCGTGGAATTGAAATTGTTGCTGCGGATGATAACGTCATCCCAGTTGATATAGCCCACCGAGCCAGAGTCGGATGGCACATAAGCCTTGCCGCCTTTTACCTCGGTGCTTTCCTTTTGATTGAGGGCCTTGCCCATAAAGTCGTTGAGTTTTTTCATTGAAGCCATTTTTACGAGTTTTAAGTAAGTGTAAAAGTAAAATAATCCAAGCTTAAAATTAAGGTGCGCAACCGCCAATGAAAAACCAAAAATTTCCAAAAATCAGGATTCTGATATACGGGATTCCGGCAATTTTGCGCAAGCACAAAGATAAATTTGTTTGGTGGCTTTGTCAATGCCGAAGGGTGCTTGCGTCAGGTAGGATACAAAAACGGCTTGGGTTATTCGTTCTCCAAAGAAAGGTCGAACCGCTTCCTCACCTCGTCCACCAAGGGGTTCACGGCCCGCATGGCATGGTATTTCTCGCTGTCGGTCAAGCGCTTGGGCTTGGCTGGGGCAGCATTGGAGCGGCTGGGGTCTAGCTTGATGGACAAGGCAAGCAGTGGCGCATGAAGCTGTTTCCGAAGGAACTCCATCAGGCCCATTTCCTGCCGCACGGTGTTTTCCGCAAGGGCAGAGCCTACCGTCACCGTCACCTGCTCTGGGTTGATGTCTATGTCGGCACCCCGCAGGATGTTCTTCACCGAATCTTTGTCGAGGGAATCAATATAGGCAGCCCAAGCTTCTTTCAGGTCTTCGAGCGTCAACTTTGCTTCTTGCACAGGGCCATCGTTGGCTTCTTGCTCCGCAATTTCTTCGTGGATGCTCTGCAATGAAACTGCGGAAAGGCCCGGAATGCCTGTTTTGCGCAGCAGGCCAGTTTGTGGCGGTGCAACTGGCTCAATGGCCGGCTCTTTCACCGTGACCGTTTCGACGGGCAGGGGTGGCACGACCTCTGCATAACCCGGCGCAGGTGCTCCATTTGATGGCGGTTGGGCTGTTTCTTGCTGTTTAAAATTAGAACTAGTAATATTGGTAGGCACTGACTGCCCACTGCCCACTGACGAACTGCCCACTGATTTGCTCAGGTCAGGAGTTTTTTTTTCAGCCCCAACTGCTGGCTGCTGACCGCCCGCTGCGAGTTGTACCGCTTGGTTTGCGTAGCACATTTTTATCAAATACAGCTCCACGTGCAGGGGTTTCTGGCGGGCCATTTTGTAGTTGATGTCGCAGTCGTTGCAGAGGTTGAGGGCGGTGAGCAGGAAGGAAGCCGGGGCCAAGGCGGCCTGTTGGCGGTAGCGTTCCCGCAGGTTGTCGCTCACTTCGAGGAGGCGGAGCGTTTCGGGGTCCTTGCACACGAGCAGGTTGCGCAGGTGCTCCGCAAGGCCGTTGATGAAATGGTCGCCCTCGAAACCATTGCGCAGCACCGAATTGTGGATGAGCAGCACTTGCCGCAAATCCTCGGTGAGCAGGGCGTCGGTGAGGCGGAAGAAGTAGTCGTAATCGAGGACGTTCAGGTTGGTGATGACGTCTTCGTAGGTTATTTTTTTGCCGGAGGCACTGGTAATTCTATCGAAAATGGAAAGTGCGTCCCGCAGGGCGCCATCGGCTTTTTGGGCGATGATGTGCAGGGCGTCGCCCTCGGCCTCGATGCCTTCGGCGTCGCAGATTTTTTGCAAATGCGCCACCGTGTCGCCGACCTGTATCCGCTTGAAGTCGAAAATCTGGCAGCGGCTGAGGATGGTCGGGATGATTTTGTGCTTCTCGGTGGTGGCGAGGATGAAAATGGCGTAGCTCGGCGGCTCTTCCAAGGTCTTCAAAAAGGCATTGAAGGCCGCTTGCGAGAGCATGTGAACCTCGTCAATGATGAAGATTTTGTATTTGCCCTGCTGCGGTTGGAAGCGCACCTGGTCCACGAGGGTGCGTATATGCTCGACGCTGTTGTTGCTGGCGGCGTCGAGTTCCATGATGTTGAAAGAGGCGTTTTCGGCGAAGGCACGGCAGCTCTCGCACTGGCCGCATGGCTCGAAATTGGCCGTCACGTTCTGGCAGTTGAGCACCTTGGCAAGGATGCGGGCACAGGTCGTCTTCCCGACGCCACGGGGGCCACAGAACAGGAAGGCATGCGCTACGTGGTCGGTCTGCAATGCCTTTTTCAGCGTCTGCGACACGTGTGCTTGCCCAACGACATCCTCAAAATGTACGGGACGGTATTTTCTTGCGGATACTACGAAAGCCATTTTGGAAGTTGGCAGTTTGACAGTTGGCAGTTCGCAGTCAGTCTTGTAGTTTGCAGTCTTTAAGTTTCTTGCCGTTCAACTCGGCTCCGACTAGACAACTTTCAAACGGACTGCATACTGCCATCCCGAAGAATCGGGACAAGACCTGGCGAACTTTGTACTTAAAGAACAAAGGTAGGAAATTAACTCCGGCGCAGGGCAGGGCCGCAAGCAAGGGTTTCAATTCTTTTTTTCCACATTGCTCAACTCAAGTTTTAGGAAACTGTTAAGGTTACTATGCAAAATGGCTGTATTGACAGCTATTTGGATACCTTCGCAACCGATTTTTGAATCAGTCTAAAACTAAACTTCAACTTAATGAAAAAACTAATCCTGACACTTTCAGCTTTCATGGTGCTTGGCCTGTTCAGCGTGGCCACTGCCCAAATCAAGACGCCCGCTGCCAGCCCAACGGCCAAAATCACGCAAAACGTCGGTTTGACGGACGTGACGGTCGAGTACAGCCGTCCCAGCGTGAAGGGCCGCACCATCTTCGGTGGCTTGGTGCCTTTCGGTGAAATGTGGCGCACTGGTGCTAATAAGAACACCATCGTGACCTTCAGCGCTCCCGTGAAAATTGGTGGCACAGACCTCAAGGCGGGCAGCTACTCGCTTTTCACCGTGCCCGGCCAGTCGGAGTGGGAAATCATTTTCTACACCGACACCGAAAACTGGGGCGTGCCGCAAACTTGGGATGCTACCAAAGAGGCTGTCCGTTTCAAGGTCAAATCAGAGGCATTCCCGATGAACATCGAGTCGTTCATGATTGACCTCGGCGACCTTACCAACGATGGCTTGACTTTCGGCATTGGTTGGGAAAAGACTTGGGTGAGCTTCCCCATCAAGTTGACCACCGACGAGGTGGTTACCGCCGCTATCACCAAGACGATGGCCGGCCCTAG
Organism: Saprospiraceae bacterium; assembly: GCA_020848965.1. GTDB lineage: Bacteria > Bacteroidota > Bacteroidia > Chitinophagales > Saprospiraceae > UBA6168. Next base: position 13,175 of record JADLHE010000113.1, on the reverse strand, counting down.
TGGCGACGACTTCTACGCTGCTGGCCGCTATTACTTCGAGGCTGGCAAAGACCTGAAGCAGGCTTATGATTGGATTCACAAATCCAATGAAATGGACGGCAAAGAGCCTAAATTCTGGAAGCTGCGTCAAGAATCGCTCGTGCTGGCAGCGCTCGGCAAGTACAAAGATGCCGTTGCGGTAGCCGAAAGGTCCAAAACATTGGCCGTAGAAGCCAAGAACAAGGACTACGAGCGCATGAACACGGATTCCATCGCAGAGTGGAAAAAGAAGATGTAATACGAAGTTGCTTGCAATTTTGAATCAAAAGGTCTCCCATTCGGTCAATCGCCAGATGGGAGGCTTTTTTCATTATGTGACGGCCAAATTGGAGTTCCGTCAATATGCTCGTCGTTGAAACAGTAGCCTTGAAAGATTGCGGTACGGCTTTTCATCAAAAAATCTGAACACCGTGCTTTCTTTGCTGTTTCAAAGCTGATTCAAGAACCTTGTACTTCACTAAAACTCGACTAAAATGATGATATACTATGCGCTTACGATTGGCATGTCCTTGATTGGCATGTTCATCAGCGGAAAACTAAAAAGCAAGTTTGCGCACTACTCGCAATTTGGCCTGCGTGCCAACCTCAGCGGCGCAGAAGTGGCCGAAAAGATGCTCCGCCACTATGGCATCAACGATGTAAAAGTCACGATGGGGCAGGGCTTTCTGTCCGACCACTACAACCCCATGACGAAGACCGTCAACCTCAGCCCCGACGTTTACCAAGGCCGTAGCATTTCATCCGCAGCGGTGGCGGCCCACGAGTGCGGCCACGCCGTACAGCATGCCAATGCCTACACTTGGCTGAAATTGCGTTCCGCAATTGTGCCGGTGGTCAATGTGGCAGCAATGGCGCAACAATGGCTGCTGATTCTTGCCTTGGGTTTGGCGGGCAGCTTCCCCAGCCTGCTGTTGATTACCATCGTTGCGTTCATGGTGACAACGGCATTCGCTTTCATCACCCTGCCCGTCGAATTTGATGCCAGCCGCCGGGCACTGGTTTGGCTGGAGGAAAGCGGCACGGCCCGTGGCGAGGAGCACGAAGGCGCCAAGGATGCCCTCAAATGGGCCGCCATGACCTACGTCTCCCAAGCATTGTCTTCGCTGGTGATGCTGGTCTATCTTCTGCTCCGCTTGAACTCAAATCGCAATTAGGTAGCGAAATGCTTCAACAAAAAAGCCGTGGTGGATTTCTCCATCACGGCTTTTTTTGTTGAAGGAGCCTTCAATCCTTCAATCCTTCAATCCTTTCAGTGCCCTCCAATCACCTCGGGCTTATAGCCGCCCCGGCCTTTGAAATAGAAGACAAGCCCGATGTAGCAGAGCAACATGATGACAGGCAGAATGGCCACCGTTTTCAGGGCAGATTTCTTCGCCTCTCCCTGAATCGTAGCCACCGCAGCCTTGTCCGTTTCGGGCGCAGCGTCAAGCTTGGCTTGGTCAATGCCCATGTATTTGCCGAAGAAGCTCTCCTTTTCAGTGGTCACGTAGGTACTGTGCAATTGGGTGCTGTTGGTGGCGTCATAAGCGGCGGTCTGTGCGTCCACCTGCTTGTCCTGCACATTGCCGAGGAATGGCCCGCCCACGATGCCAGCAGCCAACATGCCCACAGCGGCCACGCCGTTCAGCGTCAGGGCGCCGCCTTTGGGGAATTGCTCCGCAACGATGCCCAAAGAAGTGGGCCAGAAGAAGCTCTTGCCGACGGCGTAAATCGTGGCTGCAAGCAAAATCATGGCACCTGTGGCACCAGAAAGGAGGTAGAGGCCCAATGCTGCCAGTGCTGCGCAAGTGGCCAGCAAGCCGATGGGCGATAGTTTATGGATGATAGGCCCTCCGAAGAAGCGCAACAGCATCATCAACAAGGCCGTGTAGATAAGCACCCAGCCGCCGCTGATGCCCATTTTGCCCATCTCGCCTGCCATGAGGTCGGCGCTCCAAGAGTCCACCCCAAGCTCGGTGATGGCCAGCGGAATCATGATGAGCAACATGACGATGAAAAGTGGCTTACCCAATGATTTGGTATAGAACCCGAATGCGCCAGTGGCCAAAATGATGACGACCCAAGTGGCCATATTGCCGAGGCCCATGATGACGCCCAACTGCTTGAACACCATCAAACTGATGATGAAAGCGCCGAGGATGCCTACCTCCTTGAGCATTTCCTGGTAGCTCACGCCAGCCGCCACCCGCTCGTGTACGGGGAATTTTTTGTTCCAAAGCAGCACGGCATAGAGGATGGTCGGGATGAAAATCAGGCCGACCTTCACCTGCCAGCCCACGTGGGTGCCCAGCATCATGAGCATGATGCCGCCCAGCACCATGCCGCCGGGCCAGCCAGCGTGGAGGATGTTGAACCACTTGGTCTTGTCGTTGCGGAAGATGGTGCCCACCACGGGATTGATGTACGCCTCCACCGTGCCATTGCCGAGGGCACAGATAAAAGTGCCGATATAAAGCATGGTGTAGTCCTTAGCCGTGATGGTGATAATGGCGCTCAGCACGTGGCAGATAAGGCCGATAATCATGGCCATGCGGTAGCCGATGCGGTCAATCACAAGGCTGAAAAGGACGATACTGATGGCAAACGGCCAGAGGCCAACGCCGAGGAGTTCGCCCTTTTGGGTCTCGGTGAGGTTGAAGTCGGTGGCCCAGTCGCCGATGATGAGCGCCCGTATGATGAAGCCGAAAGAAGTCGCTATGAGTGCGATGAAACAGCCCCAGAAAAGTCCCATATCGGGGGCGTCGGTAGTGCGAGAAGTGGACATAATTGAATGTTTGTTTTTCGTTTAGTTGTGAAAATGGCCGAAAAAGTAAGGCGAAGGCTGGAATTAAAAAAGGAAATTGCAAGAAAATGAAATTGTTCGGGTTGATGAGGCGGGCAGGTGTTTGGGTTTTGGGCTAAAATTTTACCTTGCCCGATATTTTCCAAACTATGGGCAAGCATTTTCTTTTTGCGGCTATTGCCGTCGTCATTGCCGCTTGCGGCAAACAAGCAGAAACACCTGTAAAGGACACGGACTGGGCGCACTACCTCGGTGGGCTGGACGTCAACCACTATTCCGCACTGCGTCAAATCAAGCTCCAGAATGTTGGGGATTTGGAAGTGGCCTGGACCTATAGCGCTGGGGACGGCGACAGCCTCAACCGGACGCAAATCCAATGTAACCCGCTCATTATCAAGGGCAGACTATATGGCAGCACGCCACGGCTCAAGTTTTTTGCGCTGAACGCCGCCACGGGCGAAGAACTTTGGAAATTCGACCCCTTTGCCGACCAAGGCTTTGCGCAGTTCGGCATGGGTGTGAACCGGGGCCTTGCCTATTGGACGGATGGGCAAGAAGAGCGGCTGCTGGTCACGGCTGGCTCCAAGCTCTACTGCCTCGATGCCAACAGCGGCAAACCAGTTCCGTCCTTCGGCGAAAACGGCATGGTTGACCTGCACATCGGCCTCGATAGGCCCAATACGGACAGCCTTTTCATCGTGTCCAATACGCCGGGCATTGTTTACAAAGACAAGCTCATCCTGGGTTCACGGGTGAGCGAATCCACTTTTGCGGCACCCGGCCACGTCAGGGCTTTTAATGTAAAAACGGGCAAGGTCGAATGGGTTTTCCATACGATACCGCAACCCGGCGAGTTTGGCCATGAAACTTGGCCACCCGATGCGTGGCAACGTGCGGGCGGCGCCAATGCGTGGGCGGGCATGAGCCTTGACGAAAAGCGGGGCCTCGTCTTTGTGCCAACAGGTTCGGCGGCTTTCGATTTTTATGGCGGCGACCGCCCCGGCGAAAACCTCTTTGCCAATTGCATACTCGCCCTCGACGCCAACACGGGCCAGCGCAAATGGCATTTCCAGACCGTCCGCCATGATTTATGGGACAAAGACCTGCCCAGTCCGCCCAACCTCGTCACTGTGAACGTGGAGGGAAAACCGGTGGATGCCGTGGCGCAGATTACCAAATCGTCCTATGTTTTCCTGCTAGACCGAGAGACGGGCAAGCCCATTTACGAAGTAAAGGAAACGCCCGTGCCGCCCTCGAAACTAAAAGGTGAGCAAGCGTGGCCCACGCAGCCCATCCCCGTGAAGCCGCCGCCATTTGCCAGGCAGGAGCTACGGGAAGAAGACCTGACCCAGCGCACGCCCGAAGCCCATGCTTTTGCGAAAAACCTTTGGGAAAAAAGCCAAAAAGGGCGGCAGTTCATACCCGGCTCAGAGGAAGGCACCCTGCTTTTTCCCGGCTACGACGGTGGGGGAGAGTGGGGTGGGGCAGCCGTTGACCCCGACGGCATGATGTACGTGAACGCCAACGAAATGGCTTGGATGCTGAAACTGGTGCCCTATTCGGCTACGGCTTCGCAAAAGCCTTATGATATGGGTAAGGGCATTTATTCGACGCAATGCCGCTCCTGCCACGGGGCCGATTTCAAAGGCGGTGGCGTATTTTCAGCGCCCGACCTGAACGGCCTTGCAAAGCGGTCGGACGAGGCAGCAGTGAAGGCTTTGGTGCAGAAAGGCAAAGGTGCCATGCCTTCGTTTGCCCAACTGTCCAGCACGGAATTGGATGCAGTGGCGGCTTATGTTTTGGGCAATAAAGACGCCGTGGCCCGCCAACCTGAGGGGGGCACGGCTTGGCCTTATCCCTATTTCCACGACGGGTACGTGAAGTTCAAAGACCCGGACGGCTACCCGGCCATCACGCCGCCTTGGGGCACGCTCAACGCCATCAACCTAAACACGGGGGAAATCGCTTGGAAAATGCCCTTTGGCGAGTACCCGGATTTGGCGGCGAAGGGCAGTCCTTTAACAGGTTCAGAAAACTATGGCGGCCCGGTGTCCACGGCGGGCGGGCTGCTTTTTATCGCCGCCACTTTGGATGAAAAATTCAGGGCTTTTGATAAAAAAACGGGCAAACAACTTTTTGAATACAAACTGCCCGCAGCTGGCTATGCCACGCCCGCTACCTACGCTGTCAATGGTCGGCAATACGTGGTGATCGCCTGTGGCGGAGGCAAGTTGGGTACCCGCTCTGGTGATAAATATGTGGCTTTCGCATTGCCAGAAGATTGATGGGCACGAGCTTTTGCTCGCAAACCCCCAATTTTGACTTTCGGAATAAAAACTTGATTCGTTTAAGAAGGGCGGTTTGAATTAAAATATTGTACAATAAAATAGATTGGTGGCGAAATAATAGTGTTTACTGCGTTTTGTTCACTCGGCTGATTATTCTCACTGCCCCCTCTGATTTTGCTCATTCAGCACCCTCTGCGCAGGCATTCATATTTGCAGTGTAACTAAAATCACTGAGATATGAAAAAGTCAATCATCCTCTTCGCATTGCTGATAGCCGGCTTCAGCCTTTTCTCCCAAACGGAGTACAAGCTTTCGAAAAGCTCCATCAGAATGTCCGGCACATCTACCCTCCACGATTGGACCGCCGACGTGACGAAAGTTAGCGGCAGCGGGCAAATGGTGTTCACGAACAATGCCCTCAGCGGCATCAATGCCCTCAACATCACCATGACAACGAATTCCATCAAAAGCAACCACGGCGAAACGATGGACAAGAACATGATGAAGGAACTGAAGGCAAAGGCCAACCCGACCATGACCTACAACCTGACCAAGGTGACGTACATCAGCCCCAAGGGTGGGACCTACACTCTTGAGACAGAGGGCAAACTGACGATTGCGGGCACTACAAAGACCATCAACATGACGGTAGCTGCTACCGTGAACGGTGGCCAGGTCACCTTTAAGGGAACCAAGAAGGTGAAAATGACCGAATACAACGTGACACCTCCAGTGCTGTTCCTCGGCACTTTGAAGACTGACGACAACGTGACCATCACGTTCGACGCAACTTTCGCAAGCACAAGCGTGAAATAAACAGCGATTGCAGACCAGCCCTACTGGCCAATACAATCCTCTACCATATCCTTTCACTTTTAATACAACTCATCATGAAAAACTCACTTTTCAACATGAAACTGTCGGGCCTGTTTGTAGCCCTGTTCCTGCTCCCAATGTTTGGCTGGAGCCAAAATGACATCCAATACTATCGCCCTTATGACAGGCGTGGTGCCAATATGTTTGAAACACCGAAAACAGACAACGGCGCACCGAAGGAGTTCAAGGTGCGGATTGGTGGCAATTTTGCCCAGCAATTCCAGTCGCTCAAACACGAGAACACGGCGGTTTATGTGCCCGTCAGTGCTACCGACACCACCAACGCCAATAAGTTGATTGACCTTGGCAATGGTTTTAACCTTGCTACTGCAAACTTGAACATTGACGCACAATTGGCCGATGGCATCCGCATCAACATGGTTTCTTACCTGTCTGCCCGCCACCACCAAGAGTCATGGGTAAAAGGCGGCTATATCCAATTCGACAAGTTGCCGTTCTTCAACAGCCCAGGCGTTGATAAATTGATGGAAAACCTGACCATCAAGGTTGGCCACTACGAGGTGAACTACGGCGACGCCCACTTCCGCCGCAGCGACAACGGTGCAGCGCTTTACAACCCTTATATTGAGAACTTGATTTTGGATGCCTTCAACACGGAAATCGGTGGTGAATTGATTTTCCAAAGGAATGGGTTCTTGGCAGTGGGTGCTATTACCAGCGGTGAAATCAAAGGCGACGTTGTGAAACTTCCAGACCCGGTTCAGGGCGTGGACGTGGACAATAGTTCGAAAAAAGCACCAGCATTCGTTGGCAAACTCGGCATTGACAAGCAAGTGGACGACGACCTTCGGGTACGTGTAACTGGCTCTACCTACTACACTGCCAGCTCAAGGTCGAACAATATCTACGGTGGCGACCGTGCAGGCTCCAGGTACTACCTCGTCATGGAAAACACCAAGGCCACAACCGATGCCAACTACTACTCTGGCAGGCTGCGCCCAGGCTTCGGCGACAAAGTTTTCTCCCTCATGGGCAACGCATTCTTGAAATACAAAGGCTTGGAAGTTTTCGCAACCGTTGAGCGGGCAACTGGCCGTGGCTCGAAAGAGAAAGACCCAAAGGATGCCACCAAACTTGGCCCAGACCGGGTTATCATGCAGTACGCTGCCGACGTGATGTACCGCTTTGGCAAAGAAGAAAACTTCTACCTCGCTGGCCGCTACAACACCGTGAACGCTGAATTGGCCGCCGTTGGTGCCAACTTCGGTGTGAACAACCCAGTGAAAATTGCTCGCTACGAACTCAGCGCAGGCTGGTACGTGAATGACAATATTCTGGCGAAATTGGCCTATATCAACCAAGAGTACAAGGACTACCCAACCACCAGCATCTTCAACGGTGGCAAGTTCAACGGTATCATGGTTGAAGCAGTCGTAGGCTTCTAAGGCAACTGCCTTCTAGCAAATGATTCTCGATAAAAAAGCTCCAGTTGCCTCGAAAAGGAACTGGGGCTTTTTATTCGGGCTATATTAAAAGATAAAGCACATAGCTTCAATTAACCCCTCAATTAAATAAGCAAAATGAAAATGCTGACTAAATCGGCCATATTCCTTAGCTTAATCCTCATTATGGGTCAATCCATGACAGGCAATGCTCAACCGATTGCTATGGCCACTAAGAAAATGAGCATGGAAAAAACCATCCGCATCAATCCGAAAAGCGTGCTTAAGCTCGACGGTAAGACCAATGTCAACGGCTTCACCTGCGGCTGCAACGAGTCCTTTCAACCCCAACGGCTCACCGTGGAACCGCCAGCCGATGGCAGCCTCAGCACCCATTTCCGCTTCGCCACATTAAAGTTGAAAATCAAATCGCTCGATTGTGGCAATAAAATCATGAACAAGGACCTGCAAAAAGCCCTTCATGCCGACGACCACCCCTATATCACCATCGAACTAAAGAAAGTGGAACAGGACAAATGCAACCGCCTTACCGAGTTGAAGGATTGGATAAAAATGAAGGCGCTCACCAAAATCTCGCTCAATGGCATGAGCAAAGAATATTGGATAAACATCACCGCTAAAAAATCTGGCCCCAACCAATATCGTTTCATCGGCACCAAAACCCTTAATATGACCGACTTCTGCGTGACGCCGCCCGTGGCCCTCATGGGCGCCATCAAGGTGAAGGACGAGATTACCATCAATTTGGATTTGGACGTAACGGTAGAATAAAAATGGAATCCAAGTAGCCAGTTTTCCCCACCTTTGCAAAACGGGCTTTTCCTAAAAACCGCCCGCACAGAATGGAAGCCATCGTCCAGCAATTCTTTGATTATCAGCAGCTTGTAAGCCTTGTCCTCTTCGGCACAGGCCATATCAACGACACCTACCGCCTCGAAATAGTGGCGGACGGCCAGCCGCAAACTTGGCTGCTCCAGCGCCTCAACCACCACGTCTTCCGGCAGCCGGAGGCCGTCATGCAGAATATCCAACTCGTTGCGCAGCACCTCGAAAAACAGCCTTATGAATTGAAAATATTAAATCCCCGGCTCACGCTCGATGGCCGTTGGCTCCATTGCGACCCTTCGGGCAACTACTGGCGGGTTTTTCCTTTTTTCGATAAAACGACCTCCTATGAACAAGTGGAAACACCCGGCCAAGCCCACGCAGCCGCCAAGGCTTTCGGTGCTTTCGCAAGGGCTTTGGACAGCTTGGATGCTTCGCAATTGCAGGCGACTATCCCCGATTTCCACAACGGCCTTTGGCGCTTGGAGCAGTTCCATCAGGCTGTACAGAACGCCATCCCGGAGCGCCTCGCCGAGGCCCGAGCCGAGGTGGATGCCATTTTGGAATACCAATCGCTTTTCCATCAAGTGGCCGACCTCAATCTGCCACTGCGGGCCATCCACCACGACACGAAAGTGAACAACCTACTCTTCGCCGCCACCTCCGACAAGGCCAACCCGACTCCCGTGGCCGTCATTGACCTCGACACGGTCATGCCCGGCATCGTTCTCTCCGACTTTGGCGACCTCGTGCGCACAGCCACCAGCCTCGCCAACGAGGACGAAGCCGATTTGACCAAAATCCATTTCCGGCAACCGATTTATGAGGCGTTATTGGAAGGTTTCCTCTCCGAAATGGGCGAGATACTCACCCCCGCAGAGCGCAACGCTTTGCCCTTGGCTGGCCCGTGGCTCACGCTGATGCAGGCCGTGCGGTTTATTGGTGATTATATCGTGGGGGATGTTTATTATAAGGTTAAATACCCGCAGCATAATTTGGTGCGGGGGAGGGGGCAGGTGGTGTTGTTTCAACAAATGGGATTCTTGCCTTCCTAAACAGCTTAAACATATAATTCAGCAGGTTATTCTCGATTAAATAAAAAAGCCCGTACCCCTCAATGCGGTACAGGCTTAAAATCCACTTGGTTTCTTGCATAGGGGGTCAATCAGAACTTATCCCTTACAGAACGACATCCAGTCATGAATGCCAGGGTGCTGAGATTCACCGTTTGTCAGTTTCAATTCGACAGTAAGCCATATTGTGTAGGCACATTTTTTCAAATTGCCGACAGGCTCTATTGTAGGGGTAGGGGTCTGGGTTTCCAAATCGACTGCCGTGCCAAAGGTCTCGCTGACCGAACTTACGGGGGCAGCGTTGACGAGGTTGTATGGGCCGCCTGGGCCATACATCACCAAGCTCACTGCTCCCATGTTCGGGTTGGCGGCTGTGTAGTTGACGTGGATGGCATTTGTGATGGGCTTGCAACCCGTACCGCCACCGCCGCCTATCATCTCTTGGATGTCTATGCAGGCAACGCCCAATTCGTTGGAAGTTTGCGGTGTCCATGAGCCGAATTGCGGCACGTTGGCATACACGGTATTGAACATGGCGATGGGATTGGACACACCAGCAATTGTTTCCGTGGAAGCATTGCCAGCCTCTCGTTTTACCATCCTGATTTTGAAGTACCTGTTCTGTTGGAGTGCAGCCCTGGTAGTAGTGGACTGCCCCTGAACAAGGCCAGCCATGTTTACGCTAAACCCGTTGAGTTTGGCGGTATTCAGGTTCAAAAGTTCGCCATTTATGTTGGGAGCGAAATTGTTTGCTTGTGGCACTGCAATCCAGCCGCTGGCATCCACACCGCCCGACGGGCCTACCACGTAGTCCGTTGTCGGGATGTCGCCAGTGATGGGGTCGGGTAGCCCCAAGAACGTACCGATGACTGCATCGAACATATCGCCCACCAGCAGTTTCTTCCATGTGCCAATATCGGCGGCGGTACCTGGCCCCGAAGTTTCAATCACATCGAAGCTGTACTCCAAGGGGTTGCCGTTTAGCTGCTGTGCGAGGTTGCCACGCAGTGCAATTCCGCCATAAAAAGCCTGACCGCTCGGCGTCTTGCCTGTGGACTGCGCTATCACGTTTGTGTTGCCGCTGGCAATTTCCTCGTTGATGAAATGGTTGCCAATCTTGCCAATCTTCGTAAAGGAAGCTGGAACACCTGTAGGCGGGACGACGATGTCCTTCAGGCAAAGATTCACGCATAGGCAGTATCCCACGTTGTTCCGCCTGTTTGCGGCGGTTTCGCCTTGTATGGAAACACCATTGTACTTATAGGTGAAATAGACGTCGGGGCCGCTTTTGAAGCTGAGCGGCAGGCCGGGGTCGGTTTCAACGTTAATGGCCGGGGACAAAAACGTTTGTTTGAACTTATCGGAACTGTAGTCAATGCGGAAGTGGCCAGATGCGTCGGTGATAGCCGAGCCAAGGTTGTCGTCGGTGAAGAAATCGGCGTCCCAAGCAGTAACTTCCACGTTTGGGATGGGCGTTTTGGTGTCGCAAACGTACATGTGACCACAGATTGTCCACACATCGAAGTAGTGCCCACGGATATAGCACCACCATTTGGCCGATATGCAATATCTCCAGTGGTAGTAGAAATTCTGCTTAATCTCATCGGCTCGCCATTCGGGGAAAAAGGTAGTAATGTGGAACTGAATCGGTTCTATCTTCCGTGGCGGAACTGGTGGCCTGCGGGGCACGGAGCCACAAACAAAATCTATGTCGAAGGCGGTGCCACGGTACTTTTCGTCAATGTCAAATTCAAAGTTGCCTTTTTCGTCCACGTCTGCCGTTCCTATCAGGAGTTTTTCCCGGCCCTTGGCTTCTTTGGGGTCCACAAGCCGGAAGGTCTCTTTCGGGTTGGCAACAGCGGTTTGCAATATGGCATCTTTTTGCCAAGGCAAGTAAAGCAATACTTTTGAACCAAAGAGGGGTTCAAAACAGTCGTCGCAGAGGAATCCACATAGGTTTCCTTTAATTAAATAACCCATAAGTTTGAGGTTTATGATTTGCCTACTCTGGTAATTCGGATTTTCGGCTTACTCCGCTCTTTAAATTATTAGTAGTTAATGAAAATGATGTTCGGATTGAGCAATTTAGCAGTCGCCTCTGTCAGCAGGGACTGACAAGCCCTGCTGACTAAAAGAGGCGCTGTCAGCTTTAAATGCGTCCACCTATAAAGACCGAATTAGCTTCATGGGCACTCGATATTCAATAATAAACTCTCGCCAATGATGTTGGCTCGGTTAATCACCCTGTCTCCCAGGGAAAGCTGTGCCCTGATATAATTGGTGATAGATTCGCTGATAAAATCCTTAATGCTTGGGTTGTTCATTTGATTAATGATTTGGTCCCTTAAATTTGAGAAGATAATTTCGTGGGTATCCCCGCAAAAAGCAGCAAAAACGTTATCGTGGCAGAGTCCTGCATTTTGCAAATCAGCGGTCACATTTACCTGTACATCGTCATACGTGATGGCATTGTCAATAGCAGTTATGCCCAGCAGTATATCAATATGCAAGTTATCCAACTCGAACTCTGGCACCCCAGCAAAACAAAAGAAATTATTGTAGCAATTGGCCCTGATTTCCCTGCCATCGCTCTCAAAATCAACACTGAAGCGCAGGAAACGGTCTTGGGAACCAGCAGATAAGCTTGTGGAGTTGATGTCGTTGACGTATATTTTGTACCTCGAATCTGGGCCTATTCGGGGTACATTTAGGTCGAATTGCCTCCTGCCAATAACGAAATCAATATACGAATCGCACGGACGCTTGAACTGAAACTCGGCCCCTTCGCAAAAGGCACCAGAATTTGAGTTTTGCTCATTTTCGCAGCCCTCAGTGGCTACATAATTGCAAAACTCCCCACCTATGGGCGTGCCATCTGGCGCAGTATTAAAATTATTCAGTCGGATGCTGCCCATGGGTATCAGGGCTTCTAAGGTGCTTGCCCATTCTGTCCGTCCATAGGTTTCGTCATGGAAGCCGTCCGAGCAGTCTTCGTCGCAGCCAATAGCCATAATGGAAGTTGCAATTAATAGAATGGCCAGCATTCTAAAGTTGCTCCGTTTTTGGGAGAAATGATTGATGGTTTTCATTGTGATAAATTTTGAATAATTGCCTACTCTTCACACTTTTCGGCTACCGTGCTCTACTCTTTTCTGGATTTTCGAGTTACTCCTTTTTGCTTAATATTGGATGCGTTGTGTCGTTTTTTTTATTGTGTGACCCGTGCGTCGGATTTGTTTATAGGCTTTAAATATTTCAGCATTTACATTCAACCATAAGCACAGCCCTTTGCCAAGTCAAGCCATATTGGCTTGGTGGCGCAGGCTCCATGCGTGGAAAAGACAATTGGCTTATTTAGAAATGCCCAAACTGCCAGCTATGGCTATTACCCTTGAACTGACCTTTTCCCCAGATACCCTGATAGCTGGGGGGCACATAGGGAAATAGGCCCTGTACACGCAGGTTATTGCATAAGTGCATTTTAAAAGCACTCACTGGCCGTGGTTTTGGGGTGCCTCGTTGTGTGTTGTGGGTGGTATATCAAGCCCTCACCTGTGAGGATAAAAAAGTCTTATGCTGGGACATGGCCATGGCTTTCAAGCACAGGGTGCTTGTTAATTATCAGGGAAGTAAAAAACCCTGCTAAAACCCAAATCTGCAATTGATAATAAATGCCGTTAGTGCAATGACTTAACGATTCGAGTTGAAATCATGGCTCGTGCCATCTTCGGTTTTTAAGCCCGTCACGTCAAAACTGCCATCTGTTTTGCCTACTAAACTGGCAGCAGCATCACGGGGCAGTATGGTTTTGGCGAGCCTAAGAGTATCCCCATCTTGAATAATTGTGAAGAGGTAGACCTGGTTCCCT
>JADLHE010000112.1 GCA_020848965.1 Saprospiraceae bacterium | reverse complement strand
ATATGTTGGTGGCTTTAGCGAGGGGGATCACCTCTTCCCATTCCGAACAGAGCAGTTAAGCCCCTCTGCGCCGATGGTACTGGCCCTAAAGGCTGGGAGAGTAGGTCGCCGCCAATTTTTTTTTCTTTCCTTGAGAAGGCCCTGCAGTGAAAATTGCAGGGCCTTTTCTATTTTCAATCGACTCAATCTTCGTCATCAAGACCTTGCCGAATCCCTTTTTCGATTGCTGGCACACCTCGCATCATCCATTGCGGCATCGGCTTTCCCATTAAATAATAATCGAAAAACTGGCTCATACGCAGCTGGAAATCCTTCCTGTTCTGAAGCTTCACTGGCCAGTGGGGCTCATCATTATAGTTCAGCATCCAAGCTGGCTTGCCCAAGCGGCGCAAAGCCGTAAAATACTCAATGCCTTGATACCAAGGCACGTGACCATCAGCATCGTTGGCCATGATTAGCACAGGTGTGTTCACTTTGTCCATTGAAAACAAAGGAGAATTTTCAAAATAGCGCATCGGATACTCCCAGATAGTGCCGCCAATTCGGCTTTGCTGGTGCTCATATTGAAACATCCTGCTTAAACCCGTCTGCCAGCGTATGCCACCATATGCAGAAAACATATTCACTACAGGAGCTCCACTTTCAGCACATTTAAAAATATTGGTTTTCGTCAACAGATAGGCCACTTGGTAACCTCCCCAGCTATGCCCCTGCACACCTATTCTACTTTTGTCCACAAAGCCTTTATCCACTAATGAAGTAACTCCCGATACCACCGAATTAAAGCAACTTTCGCCAGGGTATCCAGTGCGGTAAGGAATATCGGGATTGAAAACCAGATAACCCCTACTGGCATAATAAGCATAATTGATACTGCTTCGGTGCGGATAAGGCGCACGGTGTAGGTTCAATTCATCGCTGCTGCGCTCATAGAAATTGACAATCATGGGATACTGCTTCTTGGGGTCGAAATCGGCTGGTTTTACCAACAACCCCTGTAAGCGCTGCCCATCTGATGCCGTCCACTCATACAATTCAATGCTGCCCCATTGGTAATCACCTTGCTGAGGGTTGGCATTGCTGACCTTTATTGGCTTTTGCAAGGTGAAATCACAGTATTGCAAATCGGGAAAAGTCTGGAAGTTTTCTTTTGTGAAAAGCAGTTTCTCAGCGTCCTTGGCTTTAAGCGGCGCAGTTGTGTAAGCAAATGCCTCGCTCACCAATTGTATGGGCTGCCCAGCCCCAAGCATCAGCAGCGCATAACCTTCTGCCTTGGTTTTTTCATCAAAAACATGCAAGAACAACCGTTGGCCGGGCGTGGCATAGCGCTCTTCTTGGTCTAGTCGGATGAAACGATACCGGGTTCGGTTCACTCTTCCGTTTGTTAGGTTAATGGGCGAATTTTTACCTGTTGGGTCAATTTGCCAAATATCATATCGGTCATAAATCAGCATATTGGTGCTATTGCCCAAGGAGTCGGCCACCCAAGTGGCAAACCCGTAGCTGGAAGGATGGTCTGGCACATCATTCAGTTCATCATAAAAAGGCGTTGGAGAATTGGTGGTCAGCTGACGCAATTCACTGGTTTTCAATGAATAAGAAAACCATGCAGAGTCTATTTCATTGTACCAAAATGCATAACTGCCATCCGGTGAAAGTCTTGGGTTGCCTCGCAAACCCTTCGTAATAAGCTTGCGGCTACCCGTGGTTTCATCCACCAACCAAACGTCACTTCTGCCCTCCCCTTCCCATGATATTTGTTTTAAATAAGGTTGTTCGTTCAGCCCGATTGCCATATTGCCAAAGCGGTCTGGTGTATAGCTCATTTCAGGCAGGTCGGTATAGGACAGCGGCACAAATTTATTCTGCGATATATGCCAAACGACATCGTAGCTGCGCTTCCGCTCTTGCTCCAAAAGTGTTTTCTGATTGGTGTGCAGCCGCCCATCGGTATAGGCCCAGACTTCCACATTTACAATTTCATCTTCCAGCAAGCTGGTGTCTTGTAAAATGGGTGGAGGAGCTACGCCAAAATAGAGCTTTGAGCCATCCTTGCTGAAAACAGGCGTTGCGTTTTCGCTCACCCGCCAAGCCTTGGGCAGGTACTGTGCCGTGGAATCTGCAATGATTTTAGCCCTTTCCATTCCCTCCTCCCAATAGCACAATCCGAAGGGAGGAACCTGTGCTTTGGTCGTGTCAAGATTGGCCAAATAGACCAGTTGTGTTCCTTTTTCGTTGAATGTCAATTGTTTATAATCACCTTTTTGTTGCATCAATGGCCGCAATTGCCGCAAGGCACAGTTGAAAAGATAGACGCCTTCGAGCAGGGACGAGTCGGGCGTGCCGCTGGTATTGATGAGGATGCGGGGACCATCTTTTGCCAATTTGTAGTCTCGAACGAAGTGGATGGTGTCGGCCCGTTGCGAAGCCAACTGGAGCAATACCAGCTTTGAGCCAGTGTCTTTGCCCTCCTTTTTTTCCTTTTTCTTTTTGTTTTTTTCCTTCGGCAAAATTGGTTTTTCGACCTTGAGGGAGTCTTGCTTTACGGTGGAGGTGTCCGTTTTTGCCTCTTCTTTGGGCTTGAACGGCTCCAACTGGTACGCCAACCAGCCATCCCATTCTTCGGGCATGGCAAAGGATTTCACATCAGCCTTTTTCGTCAAGGAACCAGAGCCGAGGTGCAGGACGCCGAGCGAGTCTTTGGTAAGCTCTTCCTTTTTTATTTTGCGCCGCCGCTGTGCTTTTAGACTGTCTTCGTGAGGCTTTATTTTAAATGCAAGAAATTGATTATCAGCGGAAAAAACTGGACTATCTCCCCTGTCGAAACTTCGGGTGCGGCCGTTGGCGGCGTTCCAAATATAGAGTTTTCCGTCGCCCTCTTCTGCCTTCAGGGTATAGGCTACCCATGTGCCATCGTTGGATATTTTGGAAGTTTGAATCTGGTTCCACCGGGCGAGGTCGGCAGGTTCGAGTTGCTTTTTGGTAGGCTGGGTTGCCGGGCTTGAGCTAGGTGTTTGCGCCTGCAATCCGCATAAACAGGCCAAAACTAAAATTGAAATAATCTTAAACCGCATATTTAATTTTGATTGGATGAGGCGTGAAGATAGAAATAGCGGCCATGTATCCTTTCCCAGATTCTAAATTATTGATAGAAAAGAACATGAAACATATTCTCCTATTGATTTTGCTACCGCTTGCTGTTTTGTCGCAAAACGGCAACCTTGTGTTGAACCCTGGCTTTGAAAAACTGAAACCTAAGGCCGACCTGCCGATTTGCATGTATGGGAAAAACGCTGAACATTTTGAAAGCATCTTGCAAAACTGGATGAGTTTTGGCGGCATGACTCCCGACCTGATTATCTGGAAGCCCGATGCCTATGGCGATTGCTTTTTGCCAAAGCCACATAGCGGCGAAAATTCGGTGGGCATTATTACCTATGGCTATCGGGAAATGATACAAAGTCAATTGAGGGCGCCTCTTGTGCCAGGCAAAAAATACATCATAGAGTTATACGTGAACCTCTCCGAGGAAACTGCCCTTCACCATTACCAAAGCATTTATGGCGAAAAACGGGATATTCGGCCTACCGCTGCTGGCAACCTAGGGTTCCATTTCTCTTATAACAAGGTTTGGGATTGGGGGCAAATTCAACCGCAAGTCGTTTGGGCGGAACCCATCGTCACGAAGAAGGATGAGTGGAAGCTAGTCAGTAGCACTTTCATTGCCGACAAGGCATATATGTTCTTCACCATCGGCAATTTCGATAAAGACGAAAACACCCAAACCACCCTCAAAGACCTAGCGGCGATTGAAGCTTTTAATGCTCAAGAACCTGATTTCACCAAGCGAATCCATACTGCGGCCTATTATTGCATTGACGACATCCGCATCGTGCCTGCCGACGCCCCACCGCCCGCAACTGATATTTCGACGGCGCTGAAAACCAAAAAGACCTACACCTTCCGCAATGTGAATTTTGAGACGGGCAAATGGGATATTCTCCCCCCTGCCCTACCTGAATTGGACAACCTTGCCGCTTTCCTGAAAGAAAACCCCAAGTTGAAAGCGGAAATCGGTGGCCATACCGACGATGTGGGCGAGGAGGATGACAATCAATTGCTATCGCAAAACCGGGCCGAAGCCGTAGCTAACTACTTGATTTCCAAGGGAATCGTTGCGGGACGCATCACCTTCAAGGGCTACGGTGAAAGCCAACCCATTGTACCGAATACCTCGGCAGCGGGGCGTTTGCAAAACCGACGTGTGGAGTGCAAGGTGCTATGATAGGCTTGTGAAAAAATTCGACCGTTCTTCTCCTCTCCTTTATCAATCCAAGCCCAACCTTTGCAAGCCAACTGCCGTAATTCATGGTAAAGCGAGCATTTGGTCTTGGTTTGTGTAATTTTGTAGCAACGCAATTTTGTGCAGCCGCCAAACTGGCTGGCTCCAAACTTGCAAACTGAGCGTGTTGACTAATAAAATCCTTTAAATGAAATTGTTCCGGTTCGCATTGCTGGCCATGCTATTGGCGAGCATATTTGGATGTCGAAAATCGAATGAACTGCTGGAGGCGGACATTCAAGCTGGCGATGCCGAGTTTGCCATCCCATTGCTGAAAGCAAGAACCTCCATTCAGGATTTGCTC
This sequence comes from Saprospiraceae bacterium, assembly GCA_020848965.1. Taxonomy (GTDB): domain Bacteria; phylum Bacteroidota; class Bacteroidia; order Chitinophagales; family Saprospiraceae; genus UBA6168. Next base: position 458 of record JADLHE010000112.1, on the reverse strand, counting down.
GAAAAATTCGACGACTACACTTATATTGAGATAGATTCTGCGGGCGTCGTGCACCTGCGCTACCAAGGCGATGTGCTGACGCAAACAGCCGATGAGTTCTTCAATGTCATTGACACGTTCCTGCCCGTCATCATCCCCATTAAATCTCCCCTTTTCATCCTTGATTTCGACTCGGTGGGCAGCCAACTGAAGGTGGATTTTGCCCGGTACAGCACCGGCTCGGTGAATGCGAGTGTTTACACCGAGTACCAAGGCCTGGTGAACTTCTCCTTGACCATCCATGAAGCTACTAAAAATGGCCAACCGCTCACCATCCAATCGCAGTTCATGGCCCCAATCGGCTTTCAAATCAATGGAACGCACATCCCCATCCCGCCCGACCTCAATGCTGCTGTGCCGGTCTATGGCTATGAGCTGCAACCCATTGACGGAAAAGTCCACATCGAATACGCCGCCCT
>JADLHE010000111.1 GCA_020848965.1 Saprospiraceae bacterium | reverse complement strand
TAACCTTAGTGTTGTAGAGTCCAACCATGCTGCCACCGTAGCCAATAACCTTGTCTCCAAATTCTTTGTGGAATTCAGCTCTGAGGCCCAAGACCTTTGTCCTGTTGGTGATATAGGTGCTGCCGCCTTCTCCAAAAATGTCGGAATTTGACTTGCTGCTTGAGTAACCAAACATCAATCCCAAGCTGAAAGCCTTGGAAATATCGTAGCCAACTTTGAAGTTTAACGGAAGAATGCCCTTGTTTTCATCAGATTTGTAGTAGGTGGGGAATAAACCAACGCCAGCACTCAATGAGATTCTTGACGGAGTTGATTTGGAGGATTGTGCAAATACAGAATTAGTGTTTGTGAGCGCCCCAACGAGAAGGAGGGCTGCCAAAAGCCTTTTCATAGTCCAGTGTTTAATTTGTTTAAATGTGGATGTTTTGACGGAAGGGCAAGCAGCCAAAGACAATTTTCATGCCAAATTTATAAATCCTGACTTGTTAGTATTCAAATTAAAAGGTTGTAACCCAGTTTTTTTTATGTAGCATTCAAAATTTAATTTTGAACGAAGTCGTTTTTAGTTATTGTCTCTTATATTGTTCAAATCGAACAATTTGGCGGAAGGGAGGTAAGTTCCTGATTTTTGATGATCAATGAACGACCCGTGCGGCAAGCTCGTGCAACAAGACTTGCCTCACGGTTGCATTTAAAAGTCATTCTTAAACTGGCGAAGACAGGCGTTGTTACCGCAAAAGCAAAAGCTCTCCTTTTTCTATTGTTAAGCTGCCATCCGGCATCCGCACCAAAGTGCGGTGGATGTACACATCGGAAGGCGCTTCTTTTTTCTCCTGTTTCCCATCCCAGCCGTCGTTGTTTTTTCCTTCAAAAACCAATTGCCCCCAACGATTCCAGATTTCCATTGACTCCACGACGATGTTTTCGCCTTTGATGACCACCCTGAAAACCGAATTGATGTCATCGCCATTCGGCGAAAATGCGTTTGGGATTTCAAACCTTGGCTCAAGCACGACAAGTGAAATGGAGTCGGTGGCCGTGCATCCCACTGAATCCTGAACTGTAACTAAATAGGTTTCGCCTTCAAGGTTTATAGGCACGACCAAGGCAGTGTCAACAGTGCTGCCGTTTGACCATGAATAACTGTCCATCGGATGGTTGACCTCGCTCGATAGGATGATTTCTGAACCTTGATAAACCGTGTCCTGCTCGCTGATTATGCTCACAGTCGGGGCTTCAGCTTTCAACACGGTGATGTCTTCAGCTAATGTATCTCCACATGTGCTGGTATAAACTACTGTTAGGGTATTTTCACCGTCTTCCAAGTCATAAATCGTAGTGGATGTGGTATCGCCATTTGACCAAGTAAAACTTCCACCGACTTCATTCGTCAACGCAGTCACCAAAATTGACACTACGTCACAAACCAACGTATCTTGTGCAATCACCAAACTAGGAACTGGTACCAAATCAACTTCAACCGTGAAAGTTTGTGGAGGGCAAATACCATTGTCAATTTCCACGCTATAAGTGCTTTGCTCCGTTGGCGAAACTTGCGGATTGGGCAAATCACTGCTGAAAATTGGGTATGTACTGGAACTCCAATTATAGGCCCAACCAGACTCAATCGGCCCATTGTTGAGGGCAATTGAGTCACTAAGGCAGATTGTTCCTCCCCCTGGCTCAAAAGTAGGCGGGGCGACCACCTCCACCGTCACGCTTTGTTGAATAACACAACCATTCAAACTGAAATTTAAGCTGTATTCTGTTGTTTCGGTTGGGTTTACAACTGGCGCTGGGCAATCGAGGCAGCTGAGTGAATTGGAAAACTCCCATGAAAATTGGGAACCATTGGGTGCGGTTGCAATCAATTCTGCGAATTGTCCCAAGCAAATGGTGGATGGATTTTGGGTGATAGCTACCGTACTATCGTTTAATGGAACCTCGACCAAAACCGAGTCCTGAATTTTACAGCCATTGTTGTCGGCAATGAGCGTATAAATTGTGGACTGCGTTGGATTGGCAATTGGATTGGCAACGTTGGGTGAAACTAGGTCATTTTCAGGTGCCCAGGAATAGGTGACATTCGGTTCAGGTTGCGTATTTCCCAATAATACAGCTTCGCCTGCGCAGATACTGGTATCGTTGGCCACTGTAATCTGAGGGGGCGCAGAGACGGTTACCACCACGCTGTCCAATGTCGGCACAGGGCACAACCCATTGCTCACTTCCAAATAGTAAATGGTGTTGACCGCAACATTTGTGCTAGGGTTGGCCAAATTGGATGAAAATCCTGGTGGGTTGGAAGTCCAGTTATAGATCAGCCCGGGAATGGCTGCTCCGCCTAGGTTCACTGCTGCTCCGATACAAAGATTTTGGTCAGGACTAATGGCGTAAACGGGCGCAACGGAAGGAAGAACCGTCAGTTGCATCTCATCCATCAAGTTGCAACTAGGGGCCAATGCCGAAACGCTGATGGTGAATGTGCCTGCTTGAATGCCCGTCACCATTGGATTTGGGCAATCGTTGCAACTCAGAAAGCCTGCTGGTGCCGTCCATTGATATTGAACATCATCGTTGTTGGGGCCAGCGTCTATTTGAAAATCCTCGCCTGTGCAAATGGTAAGGTCTGGCCCAGCCGAAACCGCTAATATTTCAACCGAAACTTGAATCGTATCCGACTCACAAAGCGAATGAATGGCTACGTGGTAAGTGGTGTTTTCCGAGGGCGAGGAAACGGGGCTTGGGCAATATTGACAACTCAAATCTGTTGGTGGATACCATTGGAATATATCCCCACCTGAAGCCATTAGCTGTACGGAGTCACCTAGGCAAATAATGGTATCCGTCGTGGACGTCATGAAATCACCATCAGCGCTGGCCAAAACACCTTCGGTAGTCCCGCTAAAATCAATTGAAATTGCACCACTCTCAATGACATCGCCATAATCATTGATTAAAACCAGATAGTGTTCGCCTGCTTTTACTTGTATCGGCAGGACAAAACTATCGCCCACATTGGGCTGAACCCCAGCTTCTTCGCAGGTATCGGTGACAACGGCGTTGTTGTTCGGATTGATATAGGCAAGGCCGGTTGGAACATCGTAAGGCCCATAGCTGCTTCTGGTGGGTTCGGTCGTGGCGGCAAAATTGCAGATGGAATCAACACTGGCTATTGGCCCCCAAACCTGAAAATCAATGTCCGAGGATTCATCTGGGTTGGCAGCTTGAACGACGAAGGCAAAATCTCCATCCGTTTGTGCTTCAAAATAAAAAAAAGTGTAGTTCTGCGTGACATTGCCATTCCAACAACCAAGGTTCACGTTGTTGTTTAGGAAATCGGGGTCGCCATCGCCCGGTGCGATATAGACAATGGATGGCAAACTCCCACAGCCGTTGATGGACTGCGCATTTTCGCAGAATGCAGCAGAGGGTAGGATGACAGGGCAAGTGACTTCTTCCACTTCAATATTGAAAGGCGTGCAAAAATTCGGGTTGTCCACCACTATATAATAGGTGTCGGGCAGCGCCAGGAAAACGCCGTTGATGCTTGGGTTGGATAGCTCCGAATCGCCGCCTTCCTGGGCAAGGCAGTTGACGGGGCCTGCCCCTTCGGGGCAATTGTCGAAGATACCAATGGCGGTAGCCCCATTGCTGCCAGTAATATTCACGGAAATGCACTCATCGCCGGGTGAATTGTAAGTGAAAATCACATCCTCTCCCTGCATCCAATCGTCGTCGTTGCAAGGGCTGGTATCAAGGTCGTTTTGCGAATTGCAAGTGGTCAGGTTGGTTGATGCGTAGGGCAAGGCGGGAATGGCCGTTGGAGCAGCGCAGGTGCTTGGCGGGGAAATCAAGCAAGTGGTTGGGCTGCATTCCCAAGTGATTTCAAAGCCTTCATCATTGGCGGAGTTATCCGAATCGAACAAAAATGTGGCACATTGTCCCATTACTTGCAATTGGAGGTTAGTGCCAAAGCCACTAAAACTTGCGAACAGCGGCGACAAGGTACTCTCACCGGCGTAAATTTTCAAGAAATCGTAATTGTCTTCTGTGGAAATGGAAACGATGTTTAGGGAAATGCACTGCGTAAATTCCTGTGGGCAAATCGTGAAGGTTTGCAGTTCATTGTTGGAGTAGTCGTCCGTTGGGCCGCCAGAATCATACAAAGTTCCAGCACAAGCTGCGGTAAAACCCGTTTCGCCCATATTGTAAACGGGTTCAAGGGCCTTCACGCATAATTCGAAATCCCCCCAATTTGGCGTAGCCGAACTTGACCAATCGCTGATTCTCAAATAAACAAGTTGGCCGGGGTCCAATGCAATCAAGTCCAACGAAACATTTGTTTGCCCTTGTATGGAGGTAGCACAATTCAGTTCCGAAAGGCCGTCCAATTCACAATCACCCCGGTAGGCTGCAATTTGCGGCTGTACGATGCTGCCGTTTGTCCCATTTACTCCGGTCAATTCAACGGTGAAATCCACTTGTCCACCAACGGCGGGTACCGTAAAACTGAACCAAACATCCCGATTGACGGCGCCACCCGTAAAGCAGCTTGGGACATTTGCAGTAGGGCTGGAGAAAACCACTGATTGCGTGGCATCAAGATTGCTGAATGTGTCGGGGAAAGGGCAAATGGGTGCCGTGCCAAGGTGGAACACCCCCGAACAATCGTCATTCGTTGGCTGCGCAAAAACGAGCGCTGCAAAATGCAGAATTGCGAGTGAGGCAATCAGTTTTTTCATGCGAATCAAATTTTGGGACTTGAAAAATCAAGTATCATTGCTGTGAACCTTTCAAAACTAAGCTTTTCATTCAAAAGAAAGGCCCTTCAAAGCCGATTTGCCGTTTAATGGACAATCGCAATCTTTGGACTTTCAATTTGAAAAACTAGCCAAAAGCCTAAGCACATGTTTTTTATTCTTTCAAAAGTTCTGTTCGTCCTGATTCAACCCATCAATTGGGTGTTGGGCCTGCTGCTTTTTGCGCTTTTCACAAAAAAGCCGAGGCTTCGAAAACGGATGCTCCTCTGGGCGGTTGTTCTGTATATTTTCTTCACCAATCACTTGATTTTCAACCAGTTCGCAAAGGCTTGGGAGCTTGACACCCTCACAGCCGACCAAATTCAGCAGCCCTATGACATCGGCATTTTGCTGGGCGGCTATTCCAACAGTCAGATACTGCCAAACCACGACCGTTTTAATTTCAGCCATCGGGCCAACCGATTCATCAATGCTTACCAATTGTACAAAACCGGCAAAATCAAAAAACTGCTTTTAACGGGTGGTTCGGGGGATATTCTTCAGAAAATACCCAGCGAATCCGTTGAAATGCAAAAATTCTTGGTTCAAATTGGCGTTCCAGCATCTGACATCATCGTAGAGCCAGACTCCAGAAACACATGGGAAAACGCAATTTTCACAAAGAAAATATTGGACGAACAATACCCCAATGCCAATTGCCTGCTCATCACCTCGGCCTGGCACATGCGTCGCTCCATTGGTTGTTACGAAAAAGCGGGCGTCAAGTTCACGCCATACAGCGTTGATTTTTTGTCAGAAAAAGACAGATGGGCACCAGAAAACAGTTTCCTCCCAGATCGGGCAGGGTTTTATTTCTGGGAAATCCTCATCAAAGAGTGGGTAGGCTGCATCATGTACAAACTAAAGGGCTACAATTGAGGGGTCAAATCGGCTCAGTTAGCCCTGTTTTCAACGATTTTCAAAAACAGAAACGACGCCATTTTTCGGGCAATCATTTTGGCACGGTCGGCAGTTTCACCGAAGAAATGCTCGTCAATGGTCTCCAGCCACAAGTTTATCCAATGGCCAAAATGGTTCATTGTCAGTGTGTTATGGAGTTTTTCATCCAATTCGTTGTGGCCAATTTTTGGGTCGCCACTATATTTCGTTTTGGTGAAAAAGAAGAGGTTGCCCTCCCAAAAATCCGTCAATTTTTCAAGGTGAGGTTCCCAATCCAGAATCGCCTCGTTGAAAATGGGGCCGAGCATTTCGTCCTGCCTGATTTTGGCATAAAACGCCCGCACTAAGGTGGATACATCCAATCTTGTTTCAATCTCTTTTCTGGACAATAAATCAAATTCCATTTCTTAAAATTTTTCGAGTTCCCTAAAAACTGCCTCCATTGGCAAGCCCATGATATTCGTATAGGTGCCTTCAATTTTTGTGATTTTGCACAAGCCAATCCACTCCTGCACCGCATAGGCGCCAGCCTTGTCATAGGGTTGGCAATGCTCGATATAGTAATGGATTTCGGCTTCCGATAGCGGCTGAAAATGGACCAATGAGAGGTCGGCAAACACCTTCTTTTTTTCCTTTGAAAGTAGGCAAACCCCCGTGATGACCTTGTGTACCTTTCCTGAAAGCTCGGTCAAAATCTGCACAGCATCTTGATAATCAACGGGTTTTCCATAAATTTTATCACCAAGAATCACGACGGAATCGGCTGTGAGCAAAATCTCATCGTCGGACTCCAAAAAATCGGCACAGGCCATCGCTTTTTTCTCGGCAAGGAATGGCGCCACATCATCGGCAGGCATGGTGGACGGGAAATCCTCCTCAACTTCCTTGGTCTTTACTTCGAATTTGAACCCGGCCTGACTGAGCAATTGGCTGCGGCGGGGCGATTTGGAGGCCAAAATGATTTTCTTTTCAAAAATTTTCATGCGGCGAAATTAGGGTTTGCTGCGCAAATTGGGCACTTCAATCACATTTTTGGGGGCTACCTTCGCAGCCAGAAAAACTAGAACCGAAAAGATGTCGTTGCTCATTACAAACATCAAACAATTGGTGCTGACGGAGGAAAACCCACGTCAAAAACCGCTCCGTGGCAAGGAGTTGGGCGTTTTGCCCTTTCTCGAAAATGCCTTTTTATTGGTTGAAAATCAACGGATTACGGGTTTTGGTCCTATGGCCGATTGCCCCGAAAGGGGGGATAAAAAACTAGATGTTACGGGCCGTTTTGTGCTGCCAGCATGGTGCGATTCCCACACGCATTTGGTCTTCGCCAGAAGCAGGGAGGAAGAATGGGTGAACCGAATCAAAGGGATGAGCTACGAAGAAATAGCCGCAAGGGGTGGCGGCATCCTGAACTCCGCAAATCGTTTGCAGGAAATGGAAGAAGACCTCTTGTTTGAGAAAGCATTGGAGCGGCTCGACGAGGTGAAAAAATCAGGCACAGGCTTGATTGAAATAAAGAGCGGCTACGGCCTGACCGTCGAAAGTGAATTGAAAATGCTGCGGGTGATTCGCCGCTTAAAAGCAGTTTCAGAAGTTGAAATTAAAGCTACGTTTTTGGGAGCACACTCGGTGCCGATGGCCTACCGAAATGGCAATAGGCAAGCCTATATTGACTTGATTATCAAGGAGATGCTTCCGCAAATTGCTGCGGAGGGCCTCGCCGATTATGTGGATGTTTTTTGTGAAAAACTAGCCTTCAGCGTGGCCGAAATGGAAGAGGTGCTTTTAGCTGCCGCCAAGTTCGGCCTTCGGCCAAAAGTCCATGTGAACCAGTTCAATTGCATGGGGGGCATCGAGGCTGCTGTGCGCCACGGAGCTGTTTCAGTTGACCATTTGGAGGTGGTAGATGAAGCCGACATTGCAGTGCTAAAATCAAGTGAAACCATCGCCACCTTGCTGCCTTCCGCCCCATTTTTCTTGCAAGACCATGTGCCGCCCGCTCGACGGTTAATTGAAAACGACGTGGCTTTGGCACTTGCCAGTGATTTCAATCCGGGTACATCGCCCTCTGGGAAAATGCCATTTGTGGTTTCATTGGCTTGCATAATGATGAAAATGTTGCCGGAAGAGGCCATCCAGGCTGCCACTTTGAATGGGGCATTTGCATTGGAAAGTGCCAATGAATACGGCTCCATTGCCAAGGGCAAATTCGCCAATTTAATAATCACCAAACCAATACCTTCATTGGCATATTTGCCTTATGCTTTTGGCAGCGACAACCTGGAACAGGTTATTTTGAAGGGAAAAACCCTATGAAATCAAGTGCCTGGCAATTACCGAGGGTGGTTGGCCAAAGTGTTTTTTAAATGCTTTGCTAAATGAATAAATATCTGCAAAACCTGCCTCATAGGCTATATCTGTAAGACTTGCAGCGGATTTTTTAATGCTTTCCAAACTGAAATTGAGCCTTAAATTGAGCAGGTATTGATATGGGCTTATACCATACGAGCTTTTGAATAAACGGTGAAAATGATATTCGGAAAGCCCACTCTCCCTCGCAATTTCTTCGATGGTTAGTGGGGATTTAAAATTGGTGTCAATATAGTATTTGCCAGTTATTATACGCCTCGTCAATTCTTTTCTTGTGGCTAATTTAATGGATGAAATGGCCTGCATTTGCTGGTGAATCCCTTGATGGTCTTCCACTAATTTTTCAGCGATGTTGAAGTAAAATTCTTTAGAAAAATGATGTGGGTGATATGGATTGTTGGCAATAATATTTGACAAGTTTAATAACAACCGACCTGTTTTGGTAGTTGTAGCATTGTATTGATTTTCCAAAAAGGCATCTGTTGTAAAAAAAGTATCCAAGCTATTATCGGGCATCTGAGTATCTGGCCGAATATGACTTGCCACCACTTCGGTTAAAATTGAAGTAGATAAATCAATGCAGATACCTTGCACCAATTTTTTACTATCAATACAGATGGAGCCCTCTGATTTTTGGTTCGCCAAAAGGTATTGTCCTTGATGGAGGTGAAACTTTCTTCCATTAATGGTGTATTTTTCGCAGCCTTCCACCACGTATTTAATGGCAAAACGGCGAAAAGGCACCTTGCGCTCCAGTTCTTTAAACTTGGAAAAATTAACCAAACTACTGGTTAGTGGTAGGTTTATGGCCTCATTCGTTTTCCCATCGGCACTGATACAATACATATTGGTGTTGATTTAGACACCAAAATTAAATGAAACCACAGTTTTGGTCAAAGAAAACAAGGCCCTTCGCCAATACTGGCAAAGGGCCTTGCAAAAAGTAATATCTGCTACTTATAAACTGTAATTGACCTCATCGGCACGCCATCCTTCAAGGCTGTCAAATAATAAATGCCTGAACTGAGCGGTGCCAAATTCTGTATAATCGTCACCTCGCTTTGTGCAGTTTGTGTGGCCATCACCCTGCCTTGTTCATCGCAAAGCTGAAACTCCAAATTACCTGCTTTGAGCAACT
>JADLHE010000110.1 GCA_020848965.1 Saprospiraceae bacterium | reverse complement strand
TTTCGTGTGGGCTGAGGTCTTTGTACGATTGCGTGGCGTGAATGGTAATGCGGGGGTTGAAGCCCGTTGGTTCTTCCAAAAGCAGTACCTCGCTCACGAGGCGTTTGAGCGGTTTTTCTAGGTGCTTATGCTTCGCAAAATTTTTGTCATTTTGGAACAACGCTTTGATTTTCAATTGGTTGTCCACGAAATTGCGCAAGCGGAAAACACCGGGAGCCGTTTGTTCCAAAAAGTTTTCCACGACAAATTCGGTGTCTGCCCCAAACATTTCACGAAGGAAATGTGCCCGGATATACGGCTGCAAGTAGCGGTCGAGCGGGCCGTGCAGGCCAAAATTCGCAAGGTCTTGTCGGGAGTAGGGTAGGCGGGGGTTGAAGAGGCCCATCGTCCCCTCTGTCTGGTTCGTTGGTATTTGCCAAATGCGGAAAAAACCGAGGATGTGGTCAATGCGCAGGGCATCGAAATACTCGGCGAGTTTGCCCATCCGCTGCTGCCACCAACCGAAGCCATCGGCGGCCATCACCTCCCAATTATAGGTCGGGAAGCCCCAGTTTTGGCCATCCACGGCGTACATATCGGGCGGGGCTCCGGCTTGGCCGTCCATATTATATAGGTGCGGGGCCACCCAAGCATCGCAGCTCTCCCGATAGATGCCGATTGGCAGGTCTCCCTTCAGCACCACCCCGTGTTGGCGGGCATAGTTGGTGGCGCCAAGCAGTTGAAGATGGGCGTGGTACTGAATGAAAAAGTACAGCGCCACCTCATCGAAAGCCTTGTATTTTGGGGAGCAAAGGTCGGTGATGACCTGCTCGCTAAAGGTCGAATATTGGGGCCAAGCATTGAAATCCGTTGTGCCGTTCAGGTCTCGAAGGTGGCAGAAAGCGGCGTAGGGCTTGAGCCAATCGGCGTTGTCGGCGATGAATTTTTGCGCCGTTTTATCTTTGAAAAAAGCAGCTTTTTCCTGCTCGAAAAGCAGCTTTAGAAACTCGGTCTTTACTTTCAGAACGCCCTCAAAATCAACGGTTTCTGAAGCGTTGAGCTCGGCTACAGCCTTGTTCAGTCGGGCTTCGTCAGCTTTGTTTTTCAGCTTCGCAATGCTTTGCAAATTGACATAAAGGGGGTGCAGGGCAAAGACCGAAATGGCCGCATAGGGGTAGCTGTCCGTCCAGGTTTTGGTGGCGATGGTATCGTTGACGGGGAGGGTCTGCACGAGCTTCATTCCCGTTTTCACGGCCCAATCCGTCACCAGTTTTAGGTCGTTGAATTCGCCGATGCCACAGCCGTTGTTGCTCCGCAAGGAAAAGACCGGAATGGCCATACCAGCGCCCCTCCAACGGGTGTGGGGGTCGTAGCGGAATTGCTCATCGGTACGGACGAGGAAGTTGCCTTTTTCAGCGGGAAAGACAAAATGCAGCTTTCGGTTCTCGCCCGATTCCCATTCCACAACTTGCTGGTTATCAGGGTCGTAGGCGGCGAATTTGTATTCAAATTCGGCGGAGGTGCCATCCCATTCTAGCTCGGTTTTCCAGAGCGGAAAGGTGGCGTCGGACAGCACCACGGGCCGCTTCCAACTGCCGAGCGAGGGGTGGCTGCCCATCACGCAAAACTTCAAATTTGGCGGAATGGCAGCTGCGTAAAGTTGGAGCACGATGGTGTTTTGGCCACCCTTGCTGCCCACTGAACTGGAGCTTGCAGCGGTACTTTTTCTTCCAAAAATCACATCTTTGAATGCTGCGGAAAAAAAGCTGCGTTCGGGTTCGTCTTGTGGCCGCCAATAATCTTGCAGGAAGGCTTGGCTGCCCATTTTTTTATCCAAAACCAAATTGCGGTAGGCACCGTGCTCCTCAATGGTTTTGCTTTCGCTTTGCAGCGCATATTTGTAAGTAATAGGTTCTTTATCAGCAAGTTGCAGGGTAGCAATCCAGTGCTGGCCATCGTATGTTTGGCAATGAAGGGTTTCTGTTTTTTCGCCTTTTTTTAAAAAAATGATAATTTGTTCGCCGAGCTGCGTGGCATAGTGTATATGGAAATTGAGAATCATTTTATGTGAATTTTGCGGCGCAAAAGTAGCTAAACCGATAGAGTCTTTTCGACTAATTAGCAACTGATTGATATGAACATTTTGATGCCTGTTCAATTGTCCATTTAAGGCAAATCGCCCAATTTTAGACGGGAAAAATGAATAGCCCCGTAAAATTCACTTTCTTTATGCCCTGAAACACTGGAAGCTTGCATTCATGAGCTTCAATTGATAAATAGGTCAAACATGAGAAATATCCTTACCCACACCATTCTGGTAATTTCATTTTTTGCGCTGTGCTCGAACAATGTCTTTGCCCAATGCAATATCGTTGCGAACGCAGGGCCTGACCAAATCGTGTGCGCACCGGGAGGTCAAGTGACCCTAAGTGGTTCTGGCTCAGGTGTTTTCAACAATATTGCTTGGTCGCCAACGGACAATATGAGCGACCCCAACAGCATCATCACCACTGTTACAGTTACGGAAACTACCACCTTCACCCTCTCGTTGAGCGGAAGCGGGGCCACCACGAATATCATTGTGGACGGTAATTTCAGCGGCGGTGGGGTGTTTACCAGCGACTATATCCCCGGCACAGGCGGTCCTTGGGGCCTGCTTTCCAACGAGGGCGAATATGCGGTCGGCCCGAACCCCAATGCATTTCACACCGCCTTTCAGCCTTGCGGCGACCATACGACCGGCGGTGGCAATATGATGGTGGTCAATGGTTCTACCACACCCAACGAGAACGTGTGGTGCCAAACCGTGAATGTTACGCCAAATACGGTCTATGAATTTGGCACCTGGGTGGCCTCGGTACTGTCCTCCAACCCTGCCGAACTGCAATTCTCCATCAACGGGAGCCTGTTGGGCAATACTTTCAATGCTCCCAGCACACCTTGCCAATGGTCACAATTTTTTGAAACTTGGAACTCTGGAACTGCCACTACCGCTGAAATCTGCATCGTAAACCAAAACACCGTTGCTGGCGGAAACGACTTCGCCATTGACGATATCACCTTCGGCCCCGTTTGCGCCGATACGGACGAAATGACGGTAACGGTCGTGGACGTTGACGCAGTCACCGAACCAAGCGCCATCCTGCCTTGTGTGTACGGTCAGGGCATCACTATTTCTGGCAACGGCTCGTCCGTGGGGCCGGGCATCACCTACCAATGGGACACAGGAAGCGGCAATATCGTCTCTGGCCAAAACTCTTTGAACCCAATTGTAGATGCGCCGGGGCTTTACCAATTGACAGTGACCTTGACGGCAGGGACGGCCATTTGCACCGAGACCGCCACAGTGGAAGTGGTGAACGACCCCGATGTGCCCGTTGCAGAAATTGCGCAGCCCAACAATATCTCCTGCACCGACCCCTTGGCCTTGCTGGATGGCATCGGGTCTTCCGTGGGCGGCAATATTACCTATCAGTGGACGACTCCAAACGGATCCTTTTCCGGGCCAACCGACGAACTGATTGCCAATGCAGCCTCGCCCGGCAACTACACGCTCACCGTCACCAATATCCTAAATGGCTGTACCGATGATTTTACTGTAGAAGTGCAATCGAATTATGGGTTTCCTTCGGCAAACCCAGTGGCTAGCGGGAATTTGTCTTGTACCAATAACGTGGTCACCATTAACGGCAGCAGTTCCACACCCACCGGACTTGAGTTTTCATGGTCTTCGGCGGGCGGCAATATCACCTCACCTACCGACCAGCCGAGCATCACGGTGGATGCTCCCGGTATTTACCAACTCACCGTCACCAACCCTGCCAACGGCTGCTCGGACACGGAGGTGGTTTCGGTAACCGCCAATACCACACAGCCAACGGCCATCATCACAACGCCGGGCAGTATTAGCTGCACGAACACAAGTGTTTCGCTGAATGCAGCCAGCTCTACGGGGAGTGGATTTTTGAGTTTTATGTGGTCAACTTCCGGGGGCAATATCGTATCGGGCATAGATTCTGCCAACCCGGTCGTGAACGCAGTAGGAACTTACACGGTCACCGTCACGCAAAGCAGCAACGGTTGCTCCGCAACAGCCAGCGTGCAGGTCACAGGAGACAACAGTTTGCCAACTGTCAGCATTGCCCCACCAGGACAAGTCACTTGCGCCACGATTCAACAAACGCTGAGCGCCACTGCCAATGGTACCAACCTGAGCTTCAACTGGACGACTGCGGGCGGTACCATCGTCAATGGTGGCAGCACTTTGACCCCGCTCGTGAGCGGCATCGGCACCTACACGCTAACAGCCACACAGCCCAACGGTTGCAGTGCTGTGTCCTCCGTGCAAGTGACCAACAACCTGACGCCGCCCGCCGCCGAAGCTGGGCCAGCACCTAGCCTCAACTGCCAGAACGTATCCGCACAATTGAATGGAAATGGTTCGGCCACCGGCACTGGCATCAGCTATAATTGGACGACACCCAACGGCAATATTTCCGAAAACGGCACGACGCTGACCCCGACCATTATTTCGGCAGGAACGTATTTTATCACGGTCCTGAATTCGGCAAACGGCTGCTCGGCAACCGACTCGGTGGTGGTGCTGCAAAACAGCAGCTTGCCCACAGCGGCCATTTTGCCTCCGGCAACGCTGAACTGCAACACTGGCAGTACCATGTTGAATGCGAGCAGTTCTTCATCGGGCAACGGGTTCACTTTTGCATGGAGCACCACGGGCGGCCATTTCTACGAAGGGGAAACAACCTTGACCCCAACAGTGGATGCGGCAGGCACTTATCTTTTGACCATCACCAATACTGCTTCGCAATGCACGAGTACGGCCAGTGTTGCGGTCGCCGCCAATTTCAATACACCTGTTGCAACTGTGGCTCCGCCAGTCCAGCTCAATTGTGATATTGCTTCGCAATTGCTCAATGCGTCGGCCTCCACTTTTGGCCCCAACAGCCAATTAATCTGGACTGCTTCGCAAGGCGGCAATATCGTTGCCAATCCAACGACACTGAACCCGCAAATTAACGAGCCTGGTGTTTACACCTTGATAATCAATGATTTGGATAGCCACTGTGCCGATACAACCCAAGTAACCGTAACGGAAGATGTGGCGCTTCCGGTGGCAAGCACAGGCCCAGCCGGCCAATTGAATTGCACCATAACCAGCCTGAACTTGGATGGCTCTGGCTCCAGCCAAGGGGCTGGTTTTAGCTATCTTTGGACGACGTCCAATGGCTTTATTGTGAATGGTGCGGATGGGCTGAACCCTTTGGTAAACTTGCCCGGCGATTACATCCTCACGGTGGAGAACACCAACAACGGTTGCACCAACGTAGCCACGGTAGCAGTGACGCAAAACGGTAACTTCCCAGTTGTAAGTCCGGGGCCAGGTGCCACGCTGAATTGCACGACAACAACTGTGGAACTCAGCGCCACTGCCGACCAAGGGAGCCAGTTCAGCTATCTTTGGACGACTGCAAACGGTACTATTTCCGACGGTGAAACGACCCTAGCTCCAACGGTGGAAGACCCCGGTGTGTATGTATTGACTGTTTCAAATTCACAGAATGGTTGCAGTTCCACCGCTTCTATTACCGTTTCCGAAAACACCACGCCACCCACTGCCGATGCAGGCAGTCCCGGCGTTTTATCTTGTACACAAAACCAATTGACGCTCAACGGCAGCGGCACAGCGACGGGCACCGTCAGCTACAATTGGACAACCCTGAACGGCAATATCCTATCAGGGGAAACCACGTCTTCGCCCATCATCAATGCCCCCGGAACCTATACCCTTATGGTGACAAACGGTGCGAACGGCTGCACGGAAACTTCCGATGTTGTGATAGCACAAGATGCCAGCCTGCCCGTTGCAAATGCGGGCACAGCCGATGACTTGACTTGCGTGGTGAACAGCGTTCAACTGGACGGCAGCGCTTCCAGCCAAGGCGCTGGATTCGCTTACCAATGGACGACGACCAACGGCCAGTTGCAAGGCAGCACAACATCTTTGACACCGACCGCCATTGCCCCCGGCACTTACTTGCTCACCGTGACCAACACAGCCAGCAATTGCACGACGATTTCGAGTGTGACAGTGGACTTGGACAACCAGCAGCCAACCGTAAACGCAGGCCCTGACGGTCTGCTCACCTGCACTACAACCCAATTGGCGCTGAATGGCAATGGTTCTTCTACGGGCGCCACTTATAGTTATTCATGGACATCCACCAATGGCAGCACGATTATTGGGGCGACCACCCTTACACCCACCATAACAGAGCCGGGTGTCTATGTGCTTCAAATTACAAATTCTGAAAATGGTTGCGTAGCAAGCAATGACGTGAACATAACGGAAAATACCACGCTGCCCAATGCTGTAATTGCAACACCTGGCCAACTGACTTGCACAACACAAAGCCTCGACCTGAGTAGCGCTGGAAGCAGCACTGGCCCGGGTTTTGGCTATGAATGGACAACTATAAACGGTAATATTTCGGGCTGGACAACTTTGCACTGGGCCACAATAAATGAACCGGGCATTTACGTGCTCACTGTCACCAACCCAATGACGGGCTGCACCAACACTGCCCAAGTGCAGGTATTGGAAGATATTGCAGCACCCAATGCAAATGCGGGGCCTGCCTCTACTTTGACCTGTGATTTTCCTTCCATTGCCTTAATCGGAACTGGCTCTCAAGGTGCAAATTTTGCTTATCAATGGACTGCTAGTGCAGGTGGAAACATCACTACAGGGGCGAACACCCTGACGCCGACCGTAAATGCGGGCGGTAACTATCTGCTCACCGTTACGAATGGAACTAACGGTTGTACGTCAACTTCGCAAGTCAGCATTCAAGTGAACCAAACCGAGCCTAGCGTCAGCATTTTGCCGCCGGCAACGCTTACTTGCTTGGAGCAAACAGCTGAACTAAACGCAAACGCCTCCAGTACGGGCGGCCAGTTTGAGTATAAATGGACCACAACCGACGGGACCATAACCGGCCCACTCG
>JADLHE010000109.1 GCA_020848965.1 Saprospiraceae bacterium | reverse complement strand
TGGCGTCAGCCGTGGCGTTGCCGCCTATTTCTGCCACGCCAGCTATGCGGCGCACGTCCTTGATTTGACGATGGAAAACGGCAAGCCCGTCGTTCAGAAAGTGACCAGCGCCATTGACTGCGGCATCGTGGTGAACCCCGACGCCGCTGCCAACATGACCGAGGGTGCCGTGACGGACGGCATCGGCAATGCGCTCTACGGCGAGATGACCTTCAAGGCGGGCGCAGCGGAAAAGACCAATTTCGACAAATACCGCCTCATCCGCATGAGCGAAGCGCCCAAGGCGATTGACGTGCATTTTGTGCAAAACGAAATCGCCCCAACGGGCATGGGCGAGCCGCCCTTCCCGCCCATCTTCGGGGCACTGGCGAATGCGCTGTACAAGGCGACTGGGAAAAGGGTGTATCGGCAGCCGTTTTTGGGGGAGCAGGCGGTGATGGGGTGAGAGGATTTACCCAGTCTGCCGACTGGCAGGGATTGAAAGATTTACGATTCGGGGCGTCGGGGTGGCTTTTGCTGCACCGACGCCCTTGTTTTTTAGGCAAATGCGCTGTACAAGAAAGGGCAAAACAACCAATTTGCCCGTTTCCTTTTTGCTGAGGTCGTCGAAATAGTTGGTGGAAGGGTTCAGGTTTCGATGGGTGGACGTAGCTTTGCAGTAGAAAGCAAGCCGACAGCAAGCCCTCAAAAAGGGAGTTGAGCGGCAATACAAATGTTGAGGATTAAAAACGATGCAAGACGCACTATTTGGCTTTATATCGAAATACGTCCAACTAACGGAGGAAGAAAAGAACGCAATCATTTCTTTGGATATATTCCACTCGGTAAAGAAAGGGACGGTATTGCTCCAAGAAGGGCAAAAATCAAAGGAGAGCTATTTTGTACTGAAAGGCTGTATTCGCACCTATTATGTTTTGGATGGAGAAGAAAAAACTACTGCTTTCTATACGGAAATGGACGCTTTGACACCTCCATGTGTGGTTAGTAAAACGCCGTCGGAATACTACGTAAGTTGTTTGGAAGACTGCATCCTGCTCATTTCAAATTCTGATATGGAAGTAGTGATAAACCAAAAATTCCCAAAGTTTGAAACCATGTGCAGGGTATTGTCCGAAGAACTTTTAGCCAAACAACGAATAGACTTTGACGAGTTCAAGACTTCCTCTCCCGAACAACGATACCTGAATTTAGTGGAAAAAAGACCTGACCTTATCCAACGTGTTCCGCAACACCAACTAGCGAGCTATTTGGGCATCAAACCGCAATCGTTGAGTAGGCTAAGGGCAAGGATTCTTGAAAAAAAGGGCTGAAACGCATTTCTTAACTTTAGTGAACGAGTTGTAGCATCCCGCCCATCTACTTTTGCATCATTATACGAGGCACTAATAAGTTTTGTGCAAACAGGGGTTTGGGGGCAAAGCCCCCAATAGGATTCCCGTGCCCAAAACTTGGCAGTGTGCGGTATAATTTATGAACAATTTAAATTGACATGCAAAAGAAAGTTTTATTCATTGGCTTTGCCTTAATGCTGATGGGCACATTACAACTCAGCGCACAATATGCTGCAACAGACAGCAATTACAAACGGTATTTCATTGGCAGCTCTGTGTTTTTATTGGGCAATTTATCCCAAGTAAATCCTCCCAACTTCGTTCAACTTAATCTAGGCTATCGCATTACGGGGAAAGACGTAATTACCTTAGAGCCAAAAACTTGGAAATACGCCTGGCCGAATGGTATTCACCCGTTTTTCAATAAAGCGTACGGGAAGTCGGAAGAAAAATTCCCGGGGTATATCCGTGAGTTTGGCGTATCAGTGGCCTACCAACGCTTTTTATGGAAAGGCTTGTATGCCGAACTGAACGTGATGCCTACTTGGCAGATTTTTGCGGATGATGACGGTAATAAAATTGCCGATGGTTTTCAGATTTTCAACACTTATCGGGCTGGTTACCACATCAAACTATTCAAGGACAGGTTTTTTATTCAGCCATCCGTTGCTATCACCCACCGTGCCTACCACACTAAAATGCCGGATGGATTTAAACAGTTGGATGATAAATGGCCGAAATTCATCTTCGGGGAACCGGGATTTCATTTCGGTTTTAATTTTTAAATCCATATCGGGTAAGCTATGACATTAAGACCTCATAAGCCACCATTAAATGTAAAATCATGCAAAAGAACATCTTCTTATTCATTGGGTTTGCCTTCCTGATGACAGGCTCCCTGCAAGTTAATGCCCAGGATACCAAGCAAGACAGCACCAATAAAAAGTATTTTATTGGGAGCACACTCTTGTTGTTAGGGAATTTCATACCCGATGACCCCAATCCACCCAAGTTTATCCAATTAAATATTGGATACAGGATAACCCCTAAAGACGCCGTTTCCTTTGAATTTAAAAAATCCATTTACACTTGGCCATTGGGTATCCCTTGGGGGCCATCGTTTGATGCGCCGGGGCTAAACTATCCCGGACACGTGCGCATACTTGCACCCACGTTGGCCTATCAGCGTTTTTGGTGGAAAGGGGTTTACACAGCCGTTCATGCCCTGAATGCTTTTGAGAAATTTGTGGATGAAGATGATAAAAAGCTAGGAAATGGATACACCTTGTATTTGACCTACCGCTTGGGCTATCAAATCAAGTTTTTCAAAAACAGGTTCTTTTTTGAGCCATCCATTGGGTTCACTCATTGGCCTATAAGGACCAATGTGCCAGCATCGTTTAAACCAATTGAAAATAAATGGCCTAAATACTTCGGATGGGAACCCGGGCTGCATTTCGGGGTTAATTTTTAGTAAGTAAGCAAAAGTACGAAATTAAAGCACATTTATTTTTTGAAACACATAGGCACATAGGACACATAGGCGATTGATTATCAATACTATGTGTCTATGTGTTTCATTTATCAAATAATTTGTGCCGGTACTTAGCAATGGGGAAGCGGGTATATCGGCAGCCTATTTTTGGGGGAGCAGGCGGTGATGGGTAATGTATAAGTTTGGTAATCAACCTTTTATGAACCATCATCAACCCTTATCAACCTCAAATAGACTTTATCACCTTCGCTGGAACCCCACCCACCACGGTATTGTCCGGCACGTCGCTGGTCACGACCGCACCGGCTGCCACGACCGAGTTTTCGCCCACGGTGACGCCGTGCAGGATGACGGCATTGGCACCAATCCATGCATTGCGCTTGATAAGGACGGGCTTTAGTTCCAGTGTCTTGCGAGTGGTGGGGTCGGTCGGGTGGTTCTCCGATATGAGGCTGACTTTGGGGCCAATCATCACGCCATCCTCGATGGTGATGCCGCCCAGGTCCAGAAAGGTACAGGCATGGTTGATGAAGACACCTTTGCCGAGGCGGATATGCCGCCCGAAATTGGTGTAAAAAGGCACAAAAACCGTCGTGCTGCTATCAATTTTCTGCCCGGTCACTTCGCTCAGCCGCTCCCGTATCTGGTCGGTGCTGGTGGAGGCGTTGAGCACCACGGACAGTTCCATCGTGCGGGAAACAGCCTCGAAAATCCGGGGGTATTCGGGGTCATCCATCGGGATGGACTCCCCGGCGAGCATTCTCTCGAAAATGTCTTTCTTGTCTTTATGCATGTCCTATTGAGTTTTGACAACAACCAACCCCGCAGCGGCTTCGCAAAACTACCAAATGGGCGCTTTGGGAACAAAATCCCTTGCCAAGTAATAATTGTTACCAAGGCCAACCGCTACCCTCCCCTAGGTTTGCCGCTCAATCAAATTCTGCAACATGACCATATCTTCCAACTGGCATTTCATGCGCATCCTGCGGGCAGGCATTGCGCTCTGGGCCATTTTTGAATACACAAAAACCGCCGACTGGATGATACTGGCCATCGGTGGCTTCTTTGCGGTGCAAGCCATTTTTGACATTGGCTGCTGCGGCGCATCGGGCTGCGCCACTGCGCCACCGCCGACCCGCAACGGACGGGATTTATCCGCACAGGAAATTGATTACGAGGAGATTAAGTAATTTATTAAAGGGCGATTGATGCTGCTTGGGCAGACTACAAGGCCAAAAACCAAACGCCCAATCGGGCACCAATGCGGCAAAGGAAGGCATCAAGGCAATCCTCAAGCACCACCGCCCAATTCTCAAAGAAAAACCTATCTTGCAGCGCTTTTTTCAATGAAAAGACTGCTTCAATATACCCTTTGCTGGCTTTGTTTGGGCTGTTTTATGGCAGCCAACCTCAAGCCGTTGGTGGCTCCTGCGGCGACTGCCAAGCCTCGACAGGTGATGCTTGACGTCCATCACGAGAGCATGCCCTGCGACGGAAAAGAGCAAAAGACAGAGTGGTTCAAAAACGTGGCGAGGCTGCTGGCTCCAATAATTCCCGTAGAGGAAGAGATAGCCACACCCGACTACCTCGCATTCAAATCTTCCATTGTAAAACAGGTATTCCAGCGCATCATCCTACCGCCGCCAAAACTGCTGGCCTGAAATTATTCCCAAGTCAATCTTAGGCAAGGCAATGCGCCCTTCTGCCGGGCTCCCACCATTAGTGGCAGGTAGTCCATATTTCTTAATCGGCCCAACAGTGCTGACCGATCTGCTCACGCATGGTTGGACTTCAATTTCTAAATCATGAATTTTTTTGAAAATACCTATCCGTACATTGCTATGGCAATAATTGGAGTGATGTTACTTTACGCCATCTTC